>JAIRLC010000018.1 GCA_031259645.1 Prevotellaceae bacterium
CATCTAATGCTTTCAAAATGTTAGGTTCAACGCCTAATTCGGAGAATGTTTTCAAAATATTTTTTTAAAGATTGGCTGCAAAGATACGGCTTTTAATTGATTCCGCAAAAAACAGCGGCTATTCCAATATCCTGCCTTCCGCGTAGGAGGCATAGAGGTAGCTGGGATTTTCGTAGAACAGGCTGCTGTTGTAGTTCTCCAATTCTCTCGACATCCACGAGTTATAAACCTCAATCAGCGCATCTACAGGCGCTTTGCCATGTTCGTTGCATACATCTATAATCAGGCGCTTGTACACCTTGCCGATGTCCCAGTGGGTAGGGACGCGGTAGCAGCACGTAGCGACATTGTCGAACGTGCCGGCGGGTATGTGCCGCTGTGCTACGAGTTCGTCGGTTACCTTGTCGATGTTCTCGCTGTGGTACACGTCGGCCAACTCATAGAGGTGCGCCAGCCGTTCCGCACCAATGGCGTTGACCACTACATCGCGGTGGTTTTTTGTCTTCCGTGCGATATACTCTATTAAACTGCACACGAAAAACAGGTCGTTGTATTCTTTTTTTTCTCTTCCGTTCATTTCTCAAGCTCCTCAATGTTTAAGTAAGTCAGGCATTGTAGCGCTTGTGTCGTGCAAAAAGCAATTTGATGGGTGGGGTGTTTAAATTTTGTCAACACCCAAAACTGTTCCCTTGTGAGCACCCCGTTGATGTAATCGGAGATGTAGTTATATATTTGGTCGTTGGCCATGGCGCCAATTACAATGTCAAAATCATGTGCGATACCGGTGCGGCACTGCACAATAAAGTCAAGCCATTCTTCTGTCATATCCTTAAAATGGAGCACATTCAAGCGTTCATTTAATTCTATGTTATATGTATTAATCACCGGTGTAGCATAGCGCTTAGCCCAGCGTATGGCTTGTTCCTTTATTTCGGTGCAATAAAATCCGGTTCCGAAATCTTTTGCGTATCGTCCTTTTATGATTTGCGGAACTTCTATTTTACAATATCCACCGTGATATACTTCTATGATGCTGCGTCTAATTCCCATTTTACATATCAATTCCGTGCAAAAATACACATTATTTATAGAAAAAAAAGCCTCAATACCCGTATTTCTTCCACAGTTTCCGCAGCAATTCCCTCAGGCTGTTCTCCTTTGGGTTGTCGGAGGGCTCAAAGAGGCGCGTTCCCGCAATTTTTTCGGGGAGGTATTCCATATCCACAAAATTGTCCTTGAAATCATGCGCATATTTGTAATTCTTATGGTAACCCAGTTCCTTCATGAGCTTGGTGGGGGCGTTGCGCAGATGAAGCGGAACGGGCAAGTCGCCGGTTTCGGACACCAGCGCTGCCGCCGTCTCGATGGCTATGTAGGTGCTGTTGCTTTTGGGCGAAGTGGCCAGATATACCGCCGTTTCCGAGAGGATAATCCGCGCCTCCGGCATGCCGATTTTGTGCACGGCGTCGAAACAGGCGTTGGCCAGCAGCAGGGCGTTGGGGTTGGCAATACCCACGTCTTCCGACGCCAAGATTATCATACGGCGGGCGATAAACAGCGGGTCTTCGCCGCCGGCCAGCATGCGGGCAAGGTAATACACCGTGGCATTGGGGTCGCTGCCGCGCATACTTTTAATAAAGGCCGAAATAATATCGTAATGTTGCTCGCCGTTTTTGTCGTAGAGCGCAATGTTTTCCTGCAGGCGTTCAACAATCACCTCGTTGCTGACGACAATAGTTTCATCGGCGCCATAGGTACCTACAATGATATCGATGATGTTGATTAGCTTACGGGCATCGCCGCCCGAAAACCGGAATAAGGCTTCGGTTTCCAACACCTCAAACTTCCGCGTTTTCAGGTACACATCCTTTTTAAGCGTTCGGTCAAGTAAAAGCTGTAACTCGGCCACCGTTAGCGACTTTAAGACATATACCTGACAGCGGGAGAGTAGGGGAGAGATCACTTCAAACGAAGGATTTTCCGTAGTCGCCCCGATAAGCACCACCGTGCCGTTTTCTACAGCGCCCAGCAGGGAATCTTGCTGCGCCTTGCTGAAGCGGTGGATTTCATCAATAAACAAAATGGGCGGCTTTGAACTGAAAAATCGCTGGTTTTTCGCTTTTTCAATAACCTCGCGGACGTCTTTCACGCCCGAATTAATGGCCGAGAGCGAGAAGAACTGCCGTTCGAGCCGGTTGGCGATGATGCGCGCCAAGCTTGTTTTACCGACGCCCGGCGGTCCCCAAAGGATGAACGAAGCGATGTTGCCCGAATCAATCATGGCGCGCAATACAGCGCCGGGAGCCACCAAATGTGATTGACCCACATACTCATCCAAATGCTGCGGACGCATACGTTCCGCTAACGGCGTGGTAGGTATCGAGGGGGTAGGCATATACTATACAATTTTTACAAATATAAGGAATAATATTGAAAAGAGTCCTTTTAAAACGCTACTTAACATAATATAAATTATGTCAAAAATTAATTTATTAGTCTTAACTACATTAAACAATTAATCATAATCGTAATTTTTTATCTAAAGGCTTGCCGGAATTGGTGCAGTGCTTCCAAATTTAAACCGGCCAGCACGGTTTCCTCTGTATGATCGCCGGCGCGTGCCACGACAGTTCCATTGAAATCCACGACCTGGGTGTCGCCGGCATAGCAGCGTTCAGCCGGCCACTCCCCTCTTGGCGAAGTACGATTTACGCCCAGCACGTAGGCCTGGTTTTCAATGGCGCGTGCCTGCAATAGCGTG
>JAIRLC010000033.1 GCA_031259645.1 Prevotellaceae bacterium
GCTTACATAGGCGCACACTTTGCCGTACGCTGGAATCCGAAGATCATTCGTGGGTTTATTGTGATCACTATTTTTGCTTTAGCAGTAAAATTATTAATATTTTCGTAGTCTATTAAAATAAAAATGCTTACCTTTGTCAAAATTAATTTTTTAAATCTTGAAATTATGAAAAAAATAATGAAGAGTTTTATAGCCATGGCGCTGGGCTTATCGTTAGTGCTGGCCGGTTGTTCAAAAGATGACGAAGATGGTTTTGAAGGAAATTATAGCGTAGATGTAGCTGTAACCAATGTGCCGATTGTGGGTTCATTAGATATTCCTACTTCCCTTCATCTAACTAAAGAAGGGGTAGATTACAAGGCATCTGCCACGCTTAATACTTATGGCTCACTATCGTTGTTATTAACATCAGTAACCGAAAAGGCCAACGCAGGTGGCGTTGTAAGTTACGATTTTACTGTAACGGAACAAACGCTTACTATAACTGGAATAGGTGATATTTCTGTTTCAGGTACTGGAATATTAGGTAGCGCTGCAGGTAAATACACTATTAGTATGGGTCTCACTGCTGCCATGGATCCTACAACGACCGAGGATGATATCACAGTGGTTATCACAGGTACTAAGTAAAGAATTATGACATCCCATTTACAAGAAGCGCCTCCTGAGGGCGCTTTTGTGTGTTATATACAGATAAATTAACGTAAACCGCCATAAATGTTGCATCCCTGACGGGATGCCATTTGTGCCATGAAACGTTTTTCTACCGGGCTTGCATCCCTAACGGGATGTAAGCCGGGCAAAATCCCAGTAGGGATTTTAGTTCGGTAGACGTAGAAATATCCACCAGCCCCCTGCATGCCGTCAGGTATGCAGACAACTATGACAATTATTTAAAACAATAAATATGGCAAACACATACACACAAATCCATATTCACGCCGTCTTTTCCGTGCAAAACCGAATTTCGTTGATTAATGAAAAATGGCAAGACCGATTATATCAATATATTATTGCCATCATCCAAAATCACGGTCATAAAGTTTTGTCAATAGGCGGCATGCCCGACCATATTCATATCTTATTCGGTTTTCGTCCGGTACAATCGTTGTCTGATTTAATACAGAATGTGAAACGCAACAGCTCAGCATGGATAAATAAAGAAAAACTGGCTATGGGGAAATTCTCGTGGCAAGAAGGATATGGCGCTTTTTCGTATAGCAAGTCACAAATACCGCAAGTGGCAAAATACATTGAAAATCAAAAAAAACACCACACAAATCGGTCGTTTATAGAAGAATACAAAAAAATATTGATTGATTTTGGGATGAAATATGATGAAAAATACCTTTTTAAACAGATTGAATAATGTTGCATCCCCGACGGGATGCCATTTGTGTTATGAAACGTTTTTCTACCGAGCTTGCATCCCTGACGGGATGTAAGCCGGGCAGAATCCCGGCAGGTCAAAGCCGTTTTGTATGTAAAAGAAAAAGGAAAAATCACCAATGGTGAATATCAGGAAATTAATAACACCTCAGACCAAACCGCGCTTCGCGATTTAAAAACATTAATTGAGAAAGGTATCCTTAGGCGAACAGGCGACAGAAAAAGTACATACTATGAACTAAATGTCGGATAAATGTCGGATATGTCGGATAAATGTCGGATAAAATTAGATTTAGACCTGCAGCAGGAGTTTTTTATAACATATATTTTTTGTCACAGATCCAAACATGCTATTTCTTTAGCAATTCCTCAACAGGCTTATTCTTAGTAAATTGAGTGCATTGGCCGAGGCACGCGCGATATTGCGCATCCGGTCGGCGGCAAACGACAGCCGTTCGGTGTGCACGCCCGCGGGCGAAGCTACGGCAAAGCATACCGTGCCTACCGGCTTTTCGGGCGTTCCGCCGCCGGGACCGGCAACCCCGCTGGTGGCTATGGCATAATCGGCTTTCAGGGCCTGCCGCACCCCCACAGCCATTTGCTCTACCACCGGAAGGCTCACGGCGCCGTGTGTTTGCAAAGTTTCTCCGTCCACGCCCAGCAGGCCGGTTTTTACCGCATTGTCGTAAGCCACCACCGCGCCTTTGAAGTAAGCCGAACTGCCCGGCACAGACGTGATTAGCGAGGCAATGGCGCCCCCCGTACACGACTCAGCCACGGCCAGCGTGGCGCCTTTTTCAAGCAATAACCGCCCCACTACCTGCTCCAGCGTGTCGGGCTCTTCGCCATACAGCGCGTCGCCTATAATCCGGCGCAAGCGCCGCACCTGCCGGTCACATTCTTCCGCCACATTCGCCTCCTGCGCCTCATACGCCGAGAGGCGGAGTTTCACGCCGGTCAGCGGATTGGGCAAATAGGCCAGCTTGAGATAAGGCGGCAAGGCGTTTTCCCAAGGCGCTATGCACGCGGCCAGCATGGATTCGGGAAGTCCGAACGTCATTAACGTCCGGTGATAAATGGGAGACAGTTGAAAACGCTGTTGCAGTTTCGGCAGCACTTCTTCCTGCATAAGCGCCTGCATTTCAAAAGGCACGCCCGGAAGCGACACCAGCACCGCGCCGTTATACTCAAACCACATGCCGGGCGCCGTGCCCAAGCGGTTCAGCAGCGCTTCGCACGTGTCGGGCACTCCGGCCTGCGCCCTGTTCGTGGCGCTCAACGGCATTTTCCGCTGTGAAGTAATAGCTTTAATAATAGCCAATTGCGCTTCGTTCACCACCATGTGTTGTGCGCCGGTATAACCGGCCAATACTTTTTTGGTAATATCGTCGCTGGTAGGCCCTAATCCGCCCGTCGTAAGCACGAGATTATCCGGCTTTAGCACATCATTTAACGTGTTTATTATATGACTTCTATCGTCGCTTACCGAACGTATTTCTTTAATGCGGATACCGATATTATTCAGCGCCTTGGCGATAAAAGCGGAGTTGGTGTCCGTTATCTGTCCGATAAGGATTTCATCGCCTATGGTAATGATGGTTGCGTCCATAAAACCTCCTGTTTCAGCCGTTTTAATATTTTTTTTACGAAACCCGGGCCGTTGTAAATAAGTCCGGTGTACACCTGAATCAGTGAAGCGCCGGCGGCCAGCATGTTCACTGCGTCATCGGGTGTCATGACGCCTCCTACGCCAATAATGGGCACTTGCCCTTGCGTTTTGGTGTGAATATAACGCACCCATTCTATGGCTTTTGCCGTCAGCGGGGCGCCGCTCAGACCGCCCTTGCCGGTGGTTTCCACTTTTTCGGCCGGCGTATGCAATGCCTCGCGTGTGACGGTCGTGTTCACGGCCACAATGCCGTCAATGCCCTTTTCACGGACAAGGTCGAGAATGTCGTCTAACTGCGCCGTATTCAAGTCGGGCGAAATCTTTAGCAAAATGGGTTTGTACTCGTCACGGTAGTGCCGCACGTTGATGATACGGTCGATAATCTGCGTTAAAATGTCACGGTCTTGCAATTGGGTGAGGTTGGTTACATTCGGGCAACTCACATTCACCACAAAATAATCGACTTCGTTATAAAGCAAAGCGAAACAGCGCTCATAATCGGCCGGTGCATGTACGTTAAAGGTAGTGGCGTTTTTGCTCAGGTTTCCGCCCACGATGATTTGCTTTTTCGCCCGGCAGCGGTGCAGGTTTTTTATCACCGCCTTGGCGCCCACATTGTTTATACCCATGCGGTTAATTAATGCTTTGTCGGCCGGCAGGCGGAACACGCGGGGCTTCGGATTCCCAGGCTGCGGCAAGGGCGTCACCGAGCCTATCTCCACAAAACCAAAGCCCAAGCAATCGAGTTCGCCCACTATTTCGGCGTTTTTGTCGAAGCCGGCCGCCAAGCCCACCGGATTTTTGAATTTTATACCCAGCACTTCGCGCTCCAGACTTTTGTCGTGGATAGCAAACGACAGTCGCAATATTACTTTGGCAAAAGGAATATATCGCAAGCATTTTAAGAGCTTAATAGTTAGCAGATGAGAGGTTTCCGGCCCTATCCGAAATATAATCTTACGTAAATGTGTGTACATTTTTCTTCACAAAATGACTACAAATGTACGGCACTCAAGCATGAAAACCAAAAAAAGCGCGCGAAAAATACGATATGGGTAAATACTAAGGTCTTACGAAATCCGAAAAAGTGCCGTCGCTATACAGAATCATTACTTTTTCAATGCGGCGGGGCTCAGGCGGGGCGGGAAAAACAGGCGTCTCTTCCGTCACAAAATCTATAGTTGTTTCCTTCAGCGCCTCTTCGTATGTCGTCGTTTTTTTGGGCTCTGGCGATACAGCCTGTTCGGGAAATAATGATGGGGTTTCCATATCCTTGTACATCTTGCCGCGCCCCGAAATCAGCCATTCGATATGCACGGCCGGGAACTTTTGCAGGAATGTGGAAAGGAAATCAAACCCCGGCTTGTTCCGTCCCGACAATATGTGCGACACATTCGACCGCTGGATGCCCATGAGGTCGGCAAATTGCGCAGGCGACAGTTGTTCGGCCCTTAAAAAGATAGTCAATCGCTCATTCATTGTTGTAAACTTTTAATGCTACAAATGTAAATAAAATTATGTTTACAATAATAAACAATATGTGTTTTACATTTGTAAATTTACCCCATGATAATATCTAATCTGTTTATATCATATATTCAATAAATGGATATAAAATACTGGTAAATAAGTGATAATACCGTAAAATCAGCTTGAAAAGTATCAT
>JAIRLC010000037.1 GCA_031259645.1 Prevotellaceae bacterium
GCTTTGTGCATGCGCATAAAACTCTGCGAGCCTGCGTAGGCGTCGTCGGCCTGCATCATAGCGGCCAGCTGGTTGTCGCTCATGGCATTTACGCCGCTGTCGGTGAGCATATCCAGAAACACGTCTGTGGTTTTTAGTCCAAACGTATTGAACCCGCCCTCTGTCAAGGCTTCGAGCCTTCGTTCAATAGGCACTAAATTTAATTTTTGGACAATACGAACTTTGTGTAATTCGAGCGGAATATGCTCTCCGCTGTAGAATTTAATGTTTACGTGGTCTTGTTTTCCCATAGTCGAAAGCGGTTTTTTGTATGTTAATATATTTTTAAGCATCGCAAAGGTATTCATATTATTTAAAATAGACGAAATAAATGAATGAATTTTGTAAAATTTGTCCTACATTTGTTGACATTTTTTAATTCACATTTATGATCGGCACAGTAGTAAACGCATTGGCCATTATTGCAGGAAGCAGCATCGGGATGATTTTTAGGAAAAGCCTGCCTAAAAAGTACGAGACCATTTACTTTCAAGCAGTGGGTCTGTTCACCTTGTTATTGGGAATCCAAATGGCACTCAATATGTCGTCACCCTTACTGGTGTTGTTCAGCCTGATTTTAGGCGGATTTACAGGCGCTAAAATCAAATTGGATGAAAAAATCGACCGGTTGGGCGATGTGATCAAAGCTAAAATAAAGAACGAAAATGAACGGTTCACAGAAGGTTTGACTACCGCGTTCCTGCTTTTTTGCATGGGCTCCATGACCATCGTAGGCGCCATAGAAGAAGGCTTCGGCAAGACTTCGGATTTATTGCTCACCAAATCGGTGCTCGATTTCTTTTCGGCCATGATGCTGGCTGCGGGATTAGGTATCGGCGTGCTGTTTTCGTTCGTCCCTTTACTGTTGTTTCAGGGAGGAATTACGCTGTTTGTCTCGGTGATAGGCAAAGACATCCCGCCCGAAATTATTTCCGACGTCACCGCTGTGGGGGGCATTATCCTCATGGGATTAAGTTTTAGCTTGCTCCAAATAAAGCAACTGAAAATTGTGAATTTGTTGCCTTCGTTGGTGTTTATATGCCTTGTTTTGGTTCTTTTCCAGTATTTAGTTTTCGATTAATTTTTGCAACTCTTCTTTACTTGGTAAAACTGTCTGATAGCGGCTTGCAAAAATTTGCCGGTTATCTTCGGGCAACGTTATTCGGACAAGCGTTTCGCTCTTGTCCTGACATAAAATAATTCCAACGGTTTTATTTTCATCTTCCAATCGTACAAATCTGTCGTAATAATTGACATACATTTGCATCTGACCAATATCCTGATGTGTTAATTCGCCTATTTTTAAATCGATTAATACGAAAGCCTTTAAATGACGATTGAAAAAAGCCAAATCTACTCTAAAATGTTTTTCATCAATCGTTATTCGTACCTGCCTACCGGCAAAAGTAAAACCTTTACCTAACTCAAGCATAAAATGCTCCAACTTGTCAATCAGTTTTTGTTCTATTTCGCTTTCGGAATAGCGGATATTTTCGGGCAATCCTATAAATTCCAGAATTAGCGGGTCTTTCAGTGCGTCTTCGGGCTTTTCAATGATTTGACCTTTCTCCGACAGTTCTTTTATGCCTTGCTTATCTCTGCTCAAAGCCAAGCGTTGGTATAGCGCGCTATCGCATTGTCGCCTCAGTTCTTTTAAACTCCAATTGTTCGCCGCCGCTTCAATTTCGTAGAAACGTCGTTCGGCAGGGTTTTCGATTCGCATCAACTTGAGGTAGTGCGACCAGCTAAGTTGAAAATATTGCCATGTAATCGCACGTACAGGCTCGTGCGAATCAATATCATCATTGGCATTACTTTGTAATTTCGTCAACAGTGTTGACGAAATTGCGGGAGAATATACATTGTAAAAATATCTCATTCTATCCAGATTTTCTACGGAAAACCCTTTGCCAAATTCTTTCGTCAAACGTTTTGAGAGCTCGACCAGCGTTTGTTTGCCGTATTCCGCACGATTTTTCCCATGCTGTTTATCTTCAACAATCATTCGACCTATTTCAAAGTAAGTATAAACCATGGTTTGGTTTACATTTTTGACGATTGACTTCCTT
This sequence comes from Prevotellaceae bacterium, assembly GCA_031259645.1. GTDB lineage: Bacteria > Bacteroidota > Bacteroidia > Bacteroidales > UBA932 > JAIRLC01. Next base: position 2,109 of record JAIRLC010000037.1, read on the forward strand.
ACTTCCGAAAGCAGGTTGCGGATGTTATCGAAAAGTTCGTTATGCTCGGCCTTTTGTATCACAGTTGACACTAAATTGTGATTAGCAATAAATCCAAATCGGCAATCTTACAAAAATCTTTATCGGCAGAAACCAGTGTGAGATTTTGCTGCAAGGCGGTAGCGGCAATGATTGCATCCGGCAACTTCATGCGCATGTTTTGCCTGATGTTAATGGCTAATTGCTTGATATAATAATTTAAGTCTATAATGAAGCATTGCGACAACATCCGGGTAATAGTGCGTTTTTCTCCTTCCGATATCAGGAACTTGCCCAGCAGTTCCATTTCCGTAATACAAGAAACGGCGAACATGTCTTCTTGTGCGAAATGTTGTACACAAGGATTACCTTGTAAAATATACACCATGACATTTGTGTCAATCAAATAATCAATGCCATTCATTACGCGCCTTTTTTTGAAACTCCAGTCCGTCGCCAATGTGCGGCAACGCGCCGAAAAATTCCGATAAGTTTGACCGCGATGCTTTGGAGCGAGCGGCTTTCATGTTTTTCAACGATTGTTTTAACCGGGCGGGTGTTACTGTTTTGTCTATTTCGATAACCATAGCGTCAACTTTTGGGGTAAGAGAAAGATGTTTGCAAAAGTACAACTATTTTTCTAAAAAGGCAACAGAAAAGATTTCTTTAACGAGATGTTGCCTAAACAAAAATTTGTATTACCTTTGCCGTGGATTTAACCATTTGGTTAAATCGGGTAGTTAAACCGCATAGATAAGACATAAGAGGATGAAAACAGACGAACTAAATACCGAAAAAACCATCATGGAGGCCGCCGAGAAGGTGTTCCTGCAAAAAGGCCTCAAGGGGGCGACGACGCAGGAAATCGCGGCGGAGGCTGGCGTCAACAAGGCGCTGCTGCATTACTATTTCAGGTCGAAGGAAAGCCTCTACTTAGCCATCTTCGTCAACCTGGTGAAGACGAAAGTGCC
>JAIRLC010000092.1 GCA_031259645.1 Prevotellaceae bacterium
AATACCGACGGCGTTATAACCGAATTCACTTTTTATGACAACGCATTTACGCATTGGGAGCTAAAAGTGCTCCGGTTTGACGGGTATACGGAACAATGGCTTGATTTTGTAGTGCTGAATCGTGACCCGAAATCTTCGATGCCCGCTCATGATTACGACATTATTGAAGGCCCCGTTGCGAATGACAACGTGGCTGACCGCATTATCGACTATTTAGAAGGTCTCGTTTCAAAGACCGACTTCCTAAAAGAATTGTCATACCACAAACCAACGCATCAAATATGCTTTTGTACACTTAAATCACTGCAAATGCTGGAACCGTTGAGTCGAAAACACATTACAGACATTAAATATATTGCTCGCCTGATTATAGAAAAGCTTGTGACAGATTATGAAATGGAAAAAATTGACGCCGGCGACGCTTTTTATAATTCCGATACATTTACTCAACTATCCAACATTTCTACCGGTTTATACAAAAAACCATGGATAGAAATTTACGAACTTCTTTTGCAAGAATTGAAACTGAAAAATTGAGGCACCCCTCAATCATACATCTCCCTGAAGATTTTGGTACTTCTTAAACATTTCCTTATCTTTGTCATTCAATAACAAATTATCATGCCGACAATAACATTAAAAATACCGCAAAATCCAAAGATACTGCCTACTTTTGATTTTTCCGTATATCTGGCGGCAAAACTCTATGAAGACGAAGTGCTTTCGGCAGGACAAGCCTCTTCGTTGGCCAATTTATCCAAACGGGGATTTATTGAGCTAATGGGGAAATATGGCGTTTCGCCATTTAGTACAAAAGTCGAGGATTTACTGGAAGACATAAACAATGCGTAAAATTGCTGTCATTACAGATGCAAGTTGTCTTATCGCATTGACAAAAATCGATACTTTGGATTTACTTCATCAATTGTATGCTAAGCTAATTGTAACCGACGACATCTATGCCGAATTTGGCGAACCTCTTCCCGAATGGATAGAAATAAAAACCGTTATCAATAAAAAATACCAACAACTATTGGAACTCCATTTAGACAAGGGTGAATCATCGGCTATTGCCTTAGCTATGGAAATGGAAAACGTCTTGTTAATTATCGATGATTTGAAGGCTCGCAAAGAAGCTAAACGATTAGGACTTCCAATGACAGGGACATTAGGCATTTTGTATGCTGCAAAGCAGAAAGGATTGATACCCGCATTGAATATTCACGTAGAAAGGTTACAGGCTGTTGGGTTCCGTATTGCGCCAAATATCGTAAAGGAACTCCTAACACTATGCGGCGAAAATAATCAATAACCTCCCTCAATCATACACTTCCGACAGCACCGACCAGGAGCGGACGGGGGAAAGGGCTTCGAAGTGATGACCGTAAAAACTCAGCATGTTGTTCACGAATAGGCGGCGCTGCGCACGGTTCAGGGCGATGTGGCGCAGGTCGGCGGGCGAGGAAGCCAGCAACCGGCCGAAAAGGCGGGTCTGCCCGGCGTCGAAGAACAGTTCGTGCTTCGGGCGGATGGGCGTAAATTCCCCCGACGGAATGTCGAAGAACAGTCGCTCGGGCGTGTAGTCGTTGCCCGGCGCATAACCGAGGTAGCTGCTGAGTTGCGCCAGGAAATAAAGGTGGAAATTGGCCACTCCCTCCCGGATGTGTTCCAACTCCAAGACCGCTTCCCGCAGGAAGTAGAAAAGCCCGGCGTTAGGCTCCTGTTCGCGGATGGTTTTGTACAACACCTCGCCCATGAAAAGCGCCATGGCGTTTTTGTGTATGTCGAACGAGAGGCTTTGCAGGGGCGCCGACAGGCGGTATTCTTTCAGACGTTGTAAATCGGATTTCGGATTGTGGTAAGCCACCGCGTCGAGCAGCGTGAGGGGCTGGAAGCACGCCATGCCGGCTTTGTTCCTGGCGCTTCGCACGCCGTTCACCACATACGTTTGGCGACCCAGCAAATCGGTGTAGGCATGCACCAGCAGGCTGCTGTCCCTGTATTTCAAGGTGTGCAGCACCACCGCCGTCAGCTTATTGGTTCCGCTTTTCATTGCCGTTGTAAAAAATCCACGAGTTGCCGGATGGCTTTCCCCCGGTGCGAGAGTTCGTTTTTCTGCGTCACGCTGAGTTCCGCAAACGAGCAGTCGTAGCCTTCGGGACGGAAAATGGGGTCGTAGCCAAACCCCTTAACCCCCTGCGGCGCTTGCAGGATAACACCTTCCACCTTTCCCTCGAACAGGCGCTCGCTGCCGGCCATGACGAGCGCCACCACGCAGCGAAACCGCGCCGAGCGCTGCGTCTGTCCTTCCAAACGCTGCAACACCAACTGGAGATTAGCTTGCGGGTCGCGCGCATCACCGGCATAGCGTGCCGAGAAAGCGCCCGGGGCGCCGTGCAACGCGTCCACCTCAAGGCCGGTGTCATCCGAGAAGCACGGCAGGTTAAACTTTTCCGCCACGAAGCGGGCTTTCTCCATGGCGTTATGTTCAAGGGTGTCGCCGGTTTCGGGGATGTCGGCTGTGTAACCGAGGCCGGCCGGCGTAAGCAGTTCGAAGCCGCTGCCCAGAAGTTCCTGTACCTCTTCTAACTTGTGCCGGTTGGCTGTGGCAAAAATTAATTTCATCATGCTGCAAAGGTAATAAAA
>JAIRLC010000118.1 GCA_031259645.1 Prevotellaceae bacterium
TCCCTGGCGTTGGCTTATTTCACCAAAGCGCTCGATGCAGACCCCAACTATCCGCCGGCGCTGTTTGGCGAAGCCGACCTTCACCGCCGTCTTCAGCTTTTCGATGTGTATTTCCAGAAACTGTACACGCTCTACGGCAATCCGGACATACCGGTGGAAATGAAAACGGAATATCTTGCAGCGCTGCTGAAAGTATCGCAATTCACGACGGTTTTCAGGCCGCAACTCGACACCGTGTTTACCGTATTGCGCACCACGCCCAATAGCACTGTGGAATCGTTGTACGGCAGTTTTCTTATCCAGTCGGGAAAAAGGGACTCGGCGCTCACGGTATTCGAAAATGCCACCCGGCTTTTTAGCGCCGACACCACCGTTTGGGAAACTTTCTTGGGGTATCTTTATTACCGTCAGTCGTGGGACAGCCTCGACGTGCAGGCGGCCAAAGCCATTGCGGTATTCCCGGAGCAGATGAATTTTATTATGATGCGGGCGGTAGCCCTGTCGCAAAAAAAGGAAAACCACGCAGCGATTGACCTGCTCGAAAAAACATTGGCGGCGGGCAAAAGTGATGCCGGGCAAACCTTGCAGATTTATTCGTTTCTCGGCGATTTATACCAGTTGGAGAGCAACAACAAAAAGGCCTTTCAATATTACGAAAAAGTCCTCGCCATTGACAGCGCCAACATTCCTGTGCTGAACAATTATGCGTATTACCTCAGCCTGAGCGGGAAGCAGTTGGATAGAGCCTATGCCATGAGCCAGAAAACCATCACGGCCGAGCCCAATAATGCCACGTATTTAGATACGTTCGGGTGGATTTTGTACAAGTTGGGAAAATTTATCGAAGCCAAGGCCATTTTCCGGCACGCCATGATTTACGGGGGCACCGACAATGCGGTGATTTTAGACCATTACGCCGATGTGCTCTATGCCTTGGGAGAAAAGGATGCCGCTGTGATGTACTGGGAGATGTCGTATAAAAAAGATCCGGACCCTTTGGTGAAGAAAAAAATACAATAAAAATTGCAGATGAGGCATTTATTTTATAGTATCCTCGTGGTGGTGGTGTCGTGCACCTTGTTGCAGGCACAAACACTCACCGAGTTGAATAAACGCCGCAAAAAAGCCGAAGAGGAAATTTCTTACATTAACAAACTCCTTAGAACTAACGAAAACAAAAAGAAAACCGGCCTGGAACAACTGGGACTTACCCAACAAAAAATCAGGCAACGGCGGCAGATGATTGCCGATATCGACTTGCAAATTCATTTGGTAGAGGGCGAACTGAAAAATAAAAACAGGCATATCACCGGCTTGCAAAATCATCTTCAGGTATTAAAGCAATCGTACGAAAATCTTATTTACCAGGCCTACAAACTTCGCGGCCAACATACGTGGATGATGTTTGTGCTGTCGAGCGACAACTTCGGAATGGCATATCGCCGCTGGCAGTATTTCCGGCGTTTTTCGGAACACATTAACGAGCTGGCGCAAAATATCAAGGAGACTACCGAAAAAATTCATTCGGAAATTGCACTGCTTACATCCAAAAAGCAAGAGCTGGCCGGCTTTCTTTCCGAAAAACACAGGGAAATGGGTATGTTGCAACAGGAAGAAAAAGAGTCGCAAAAAATGATTAGTAACCTGACGGGACAGGATCAGAAATTGCGTAAACAGATGGAACGCCAGCGCAGGGAGATAGAAAAAATAAACAAGCAGATTGAGCGCCTCGTGGTGGAAGAAGCGAAGAAAAAAAGCAAAGATGGCTCACCGCTTCCCGTGGATCGTGTACTCTCGGCAAATTTTGAGAGCAACCGCGGCAATCTGCCTTGGCCGGTGCGCAAAGGTGTTGTCACCAGCCGTTTTGGACGACATCCGCATCCGGTGTACAAGGGCGTTGAACTTCCGCCGAACAACGGCGTCCATATTACCACCGAAGCAAACAGTACGGCTATTAGTGTGTTTAAAGGCAAGGTAACGAGCATTGTTAATATTCCCGGCATGAACAATTGTGTGATGATCAGGCACGGCGAATATTTTACCGTATATTGCAAATTGGGAAACCTGCTGGTGCATCCGGGCGATGAGGTGCAAGTCGGGCAAAATTTGGGGACTATCGTGACCGACAATGAAAACAATACCGTCTTGCATTTTCAGTTGTGGAAAGGAACAAACAAACAAAACCCCGAACTATGGCTGGCCAAATAAATACACGAATTACGCAAATTAATACACGAATTACACGAATTATGTACGAATTACACGGATTATGTACGAATTGAGCGAATTTTTGGGCGCATACGAACGGTATAAAGCGCCCGGATTGGAGAATAAAAGAATTACGCAGGCCGGCATTTTACCGCTGATGAAAGCGCTTCCGGCACTGTTCCACACGGCCGAAGTGGGGCAGTCGTTTGAAGGCCGTACGCTTTACGGTATTCGTGTGGGAAGCGGCGCTACGCGGGTGCTGGCCTGGACGCAAATGCACGGCGACGAAAGTACCGCCACCCGTTCGGTTTTCGACCTTTGCCGTTTTTTGGCAGACGACAGTGTTACGTTTTCGGAAATTCGTAATACTATCCTGTCGCGGTTATCCTTGTTTATCGTTCCTATGGTGAATCCCGACGGTGCACAGCGCTGGCAGCGCGAGAACGCGCAGGGCATTGACGTCAACCGTGACGCCCGGCGGGGCGCAACGCCCGAAGGCCGTACACTGCAAAACCTGTGCCGCACCTTCGCGCCGCATTTCGCCTTGAATTTGCACGATCAAAACAGTTACTACTCAGCCGGGGCGTCGCGCCATCCTGCTACGTTTTCCTTTCAGGCCGCCCCGCCCGACGCAGCCGGCAGCATTACCCCGACGCGGGCGCAGGCCATGAAGCTGATTGTGCATCTCAACCAAAAACTGCAAGCATTACTTCCGCAGTGCATCGGGCGGTGGAACAACGACTACGAGCCCCGCGCTTTCGGCGAGTGGTTTCAAGCGCAGCGGGTGGCCACGCTGCTCATCGAGTCGGGCGGCTACCCCGGTGATGAGGAGCGGAACGAGGTGCGCCGTTTCCATTTCGGCATACTGGTTGAAGCGTTGCACGCCATAGCGTCCGGCGCGTATACGCAACAAAAAATCGAGCCCTACGAACAGTTGCCGCTAAACCGCGAAAACGGCATGTTCGACCGCATCGCGCGCCGTACGGAAATCACAGTCGGCGGTCGCACGTTTACCACCGACGTGGGGCGTCGCGAAAGCGAAACGGTGATGGGCGATTTGGACGATTACGGCAGTTATGATTTTATATTGTAATTTGTCAAAAATATTTTACCTTTGCCACTGAATTTTTTAATAATGACTGAAAATCAAAGCATAGAATACAAAAAAATTTGGAAAGACGAGTATCTAAAATGGATATGTGGTTTTGCAAATGCACAAGGCGGAACGCTTTACATTGGGAAAGATGATAATGAAAATGTGGTGGGTTTAAAAGACACAAAGAAACTATTGGAAGATTTGCCGAATAAAATCACAACCATTTTAGGAATTGTTTGCGATGTAAATTTACACACAACAGAACAAGGTGATTATATTGAAATCCTTGTCGAACCACATCCAAATCCAGTGAATTACAAAGGCGAATATCACATTCGTAGCGGTGCTACAAAACAAGAACTTAAAGGAACAGCTCTTGACAGTTTTCTTCTAAAAAAGCAGGGAAAACACTGGGACAGTGTTGCGATTCCAAATGTTGCAATCGAAGATTTATCGCTAATTGCTTTGCAACGTTTTTGCAATGAAGCCGCTAAAAGTGGCAGAGTTGATGACGAAGTTCTGAATGATAATACAGCGCATTTATTGCAGGATTTGCAATTGATTGACGAGGAAACAAACTTTTTGAAACGTGCAGCCATTCTGCTTTTTCACCCAAAACCCGAAAAATTTGTAACAGGTGCATATATAAAAATCGGTTTTTTCGATGGAGATGATGACGAATTGGCTTTTCAAGACGAGGTTAACGGTTCGCTTATGGAACAAATTGAAAAAACATTCGATTTGCTCAAAAGCAAATACATTACAAAAGCAATTTCGTATGAAAGAGTTTCTCGAAGAGAAAAGCCGGCATTTCCAATAAATGCTTTGCGAGAAAGTTTGCTTAATGCGGTTGCTCACAAAGATTATTCTTCGGGCATTCCCATTCAGATTAGTGTTTATTCCGACCGTATTGTTTTTTGGAATCCCGGACATTTACCAAGTTCTATTTCCATTGAAAACCTTTTGCAAAAGCACCCGTCAATTCCATATAATCCTGACATCGCAAATACTCTTTTTCGTAGTGGCGACATTGAAGCTTGGGGACGAGGCTATCGCAAGATTCTAAAATCCGTATTGGAACACAAACTCTTACCGCCAATAATTCAAGATTTTGGTGGTTTGATGCTGACGTATTACGCCAATATAAATTCACAACTAAAATATGAAAAAGTTGATGAGCGAATAATACAGATAATTGAATTTGTATTTACGCATGGAAGTATTAACAACAGCGAAGTACAAAAACTACTGAGTACAAGCAAGCCAACAGCAACACGCTTACTTCAACAAACAGAAAAGTGGTTAAAAAAGAAAGGTGAGCGCGGGCAAGGGACAAATTATATATTAAAATGGACAGAACTAATTGGCTCATAATTGGCTCACTGATATTCTTTTAAATACGATAAACGATTAACATATAATACATTACGCTCGAACTTATTGGCTCACTTAGAATTTTTTATTGGAAAAGCAGTAACACGATGTTGAATATTATTTGGGTATGTTTCTTTTTAGTTGCCTTTGCGGTGGCTTGCGTGCAGTTTGTGTGCGGCGATACGGAAGTGTTTGGCCGCATGATCGACAGCACGTTCGACATGTCGAAATTAGCGGTGATGGACATTGCACTGCCCCTCATCGGGGTGATGACACTGTGGCTGGGCATCCTTCATGTCGGCGAGCGCGCAGGCGCTGTGCGGGTGCTGTCGCGTCTTGTAGGCCCGTTTTTCAGCAGGCTCTTTCCCGAAATTCCGAAAGGACATCCGGCGACGGGACAAATGTTGATGAACTTTTCGGCCAACATGCTGGGCCTCGACAACGCCGCCACCCCGCTGGGGTTGAAAGCCATGCACAGTTTGCAGGACCTGAATCCGAAGAAAGACACGGCTTCCAATGCGCAAATCATGTTTCTGGTGCTCAACACGTCGTCGCTGATGATTATTCCCGTGAGCATCATGGCGCAGCGGGCGATACTCGGCGCGGCCAATCCCACCGATGTGTTTCTGCCTATTTTGTTTGCCACCTACGTGTCCACGCTCACAGGGCTTATTGCGGTGGCCATAAAACAAAAAATCAATTTATTTCATAAAACAGTAGTGGGTTGGGTAGGGGGCATTACGCTACTATTGGGCTTGCTGGTGTGGGTGTTCAGCACCCTCGACCGCGAAGAAATGAATGTCGTTTCGCGGGTGGCCGGCAGCGGTATTTTGTTGCTGCTCATTGTGGGTTTCATGGCCGGCGGGATTTATAAACGCATCAATGTGTTCGACGCCTTTATCGACGGGGCGAAAGAGGGATTTCAAGTGATGATAAAAATCATCCCTTACTTGGTGGCCATGCTGGTGGGCATTGGCATATTCCGCGCTTCGGGCGCCATGGACTACCTCCTCGACGGCCTGTCGTGGGGCTTTCAAGCCTTAGGGCTGAATACCGACTTCACAGGCGCGCTGCCCACGGCGTTCATGAAACCGCTGAGCGGGAGCGGGGCACGGGCTATGATGGTGGAAACCATGGCGACTTATGGCCCCGACAGTTTTGTGGGCCGCTTGTCGTGCCTCTTTCAGGGCGCTGCCGACACCACCTTCTACATTGTAGCGCTTTACTTCGGTGCGGTGGGCATCAAGCGGACGCGCTATGCCATCGGCGCCGGCCTCCTCGCCGACCTTGCCGGCGTGATTGCCGCCATCCTGCTGGCGTATTTGTTTTTCGCGTGATAAGCATCTTCCGGACTTGGAAACGAATTATTTTTATTACCTTTGTAAAAAATCTCAAAAGATATGAAAACCATCAGTGTACAAATATCAGATGTAGAATATAATACTTTCGGATTTTCAAAAGACCGCTTTTCCTTTTCCGAATTTGCCGGCATCATTGAACAACAAATAGCCCGGCAAGCCTTACGCCATTCTGTTATGCTTGCAGAACAACACGGACTCTCATCCATGACCATAGATGAAATAAACGCAGAAGTAAACGCGGCGAGACAATGCAAAAAGTAATTTTGGATACAAACGTCGTTGTGTCTTCCCTCATACAGAAAGGCTATCCCCACCACATCGTTTTTAATCACGTGCTTGAAGGCCATGTGCAGCTATGCTTGTCGGAAGCGTTGATGGACGAATACCGGGAAGTGCTTTCACGTCCAAAGTTTTCCCGCATACCCCACTTCGGAAGCCATGCGGAGATTGTTTTAACCCATTTTTCCAAAATAGCCTTATTCTACGAGCCTCATATCCGGTTAAACATTATCAAAGATGTAAGCGATAATAAATTATTGGAATTGGCCGACGAAAGTGATGCTGATTTCCTGATAACCGGCAATACGGCAGATTTTACGCTCATGCAGTATAAGCATACTTGTATTTTGTCGCCACGCAGCTTTTGGGAAAAAATCACAGATTATTGATTTTTGCCGCCATCCTGCTGGCGTATTTGTTTTTCGCGTGATGAAAATATTACCGTTATGCCAAGCGTGGCGGTGTGCATGTCACCGTTTAGTATTGCTGTTGGTTGTGCTTTTTCAACATGTTATTGGTACAGATCGGGTGTTACGGATAGTTTCCAAATAAATGTGCCAT
>JAIRLC010000134.1 GCA_031259645.1 Prevotellaceae bacterium
TTTAAAATAATGGCGGTATCCACGTTGTGCACAATGGGCGAACTGATGCGCTTGTCGCTCAGCACCACGGTTACGTTGGCCGTCCCGCCGCGCATCTCAGGCCCGTACGACGGCATCCACGTCACTTCCATATCTTGCATGATGCCGGAGTACGCTAAAATTTTCCCCATCGACAACACGCCTTGTCCGCCGAAGCCGGCTATAATAATTTCTTCCTTCATGGTTGAATCACTTTAATACTTATTTATCTTTCAGGTCGCCCAACGGGTAAAATGGAAATAAATTTTCTTCCATCCACTTGTTGGCCGCCACCGGCGTGAGTTTCCACCCGGAATTGCACGACGACACCATCTCAATGAATGACGTGCCTTTGCCGTTGGCCGAGTTCTCGAACGCCTTGCGGAGGGCTTTCTTGGCTTTGCGCACAGCCCCCGCAGTCTGCACCGACTGGCGGGTCACATAACACGTGCCTTCGAGTTGCGCCACAAGGTCGGTAATTCTTAGCGGGTATCCGTTCAGGTCGGCGCGGCGGCCGCGGGGTGTGGTGGCGGTAACCTGTCCTTCGAGCGTCAGGGGCGACATTTGCCCGCCGGTCATCCCGTAGATGGCGTTATTCACGAAGATAACAACGATATTTTCCCCGCGATTGCAGGCGTGGATAGTTTCCGCCGTACCAATTGCGGCAATATCGCCGTCGCCCTGGTACGTAAACACATACTTGTCGGGATACAGCCGTTTGGTTGCCGTGGCCAGCGCCGGCGCGCGCCCATGCGCGGCCTGCTGCCAGTCGATATGCAGGTAATTGTAAGCAAACACAGCACACCCCACCGGCGATATGCCGATGGTCTTCTCCTGAATGTCCATTTCCTCAATCACCTCGGCGATTAACTTGTGAATGGCGCCATGGCTGCATCCCGGACAGTAGTGCATCACCACATCCGTCAGCACCGGCGATTTCCCATACACTTTATTTTCAGGTTTTATAATTTCATTGATGTCCATTGTCTTTCCGTTTTTTATTGTATCATATTCTTTAACGCCGCCACCACTTCTTCGGGGGTAGGTATAATGCCACCTATGCGGCCGAAGTGCGCCACCGGGATTTTCCCGTTCACCGCCAGCCGCACGTCTTCCACCATTTGCCCGGCGCTCATTTCCACCGCGAGCACGTCTTTCAGTTGTTTTGTCATCTCATCAATCGCTTTCGAGGGATAAGGATAAAGGGTGATGGGACGCAACAGGCCTGCTTTAATGCCCGCTTCGCGCGCCAGTTCCACAGCCTTTTCGCAGATGCGGGCACACGAGCCGTAAGCCACAATCAGGTGTTCGGCATCGTCGCAGGCTATTTTTTCAAAGCGCACCTCGTTTTCGTTGATCTGCCTGTATTTTTCAATCAGCTTGAAGTTGAATTTTTCGTGTATTTCCGGATCCATCGCCAGCGAGGTAATCACGTTCCCTTTGCGGTCTTTGGGCTTTCCTGTGGTAGCCCAATTGCCGTACAAGCGCGCAACTTCCGCGTCGGTCAGGCGGGCTTTTTCTTCGCGCAGCTCCACCTTTTCCATCATCTGCCCGATTACGCCGTCAGCGAGAATCATAGCCGGGTTACGGTATTTGAACGCCAATTCAAACGACAAATCCACGAAATCGTACATTTCCTGTACGGAGGCCGGCGCCAGCACAATCAGGCGATAGTCGCCGTGGCCGCCGCCTTTCACCGCCTGAAAGTAGTCGGCCTGCGAGGCTTGGATGGAGCCTAATCCCGGGCCGCCGCGCACCACATTGACCACGAGGCACGGCAATTCGGCGCCCGCCAAGTAGCTCAGCCCCTCGCACATCAAACTCACGCCCGGGCTGCTCGACGAGGTCATCACTTTCTTCCCGCACGCCGCGCCGCCGTAAAGCATGTTGATAGACGCCACCTCACTCTCGGCTTGCAACACCACCATGCCCGTAGTATCCCACGGCTGCTTGTCCATCAGCGTTTCCATGATTTCCGACTGGGGCGTGATCGGATAACTGAAATATCCGTCGCACCCGCACCGGATGGCCGCTATAGCAATAGCTTCATTCCCTTTAAGTAATATTTTTTCTGCCATGTTAGATTTTTTAAGTTCGACGTTTAACTACACCCTAACCCGGTACACCGTAATGACCGAATCGGGACACACCGTGGCGCAATTTGCGCAGCCGGTACACGCCTCAGGATGCGCCATATAGGCCATGGGATACCCCTTGCTATTAACCTCTTTGGTGAGCGCCACAACCTGCACCGGGCAATTTACCGTACAAACGCCACAGCCTTTGCATCTTTCACGATCCACTACAATTGCTCCCTTCATTGCCATAGTAAAAATCTCGTTATGATTAATACTACAAAGCTATAAAAAAAATTCAAATATCAAAAAAAAATGACAAAAAAATTTCAAACTGAAAGCTAAAAACAGCTATTTTCAAAAAGAATTAAACTTTTCTTCAAATTATTTGCTTATTCCGGATATTTTTCCGATATTTGCAGCCCCAAATAAATGTGGAAATAAAAATAATATACAAGATCATGTCACGAATTTGTCAGATCACCGGAAAGAAAAGAATGATAGGCAACAACGTATCGCACTCTAAACGCCGTACGAAACGCGAGTTTGCGCCCAACCTCAAGAACAAACGCTTTTGGCTGGAGGAAGAAAACCGCTACGTTACGCTGAAAGTGTCGGCGGCAGGCATACGCACCATCCACAAAAAAGGATTAAAAACAGCCTTGGAAGAAGCGAAAGCTGCAGGATTGATCAACATTTATTAAAATACTGAATTATGGCAAAAAAAGGCAACAGGATACAGGTGATTTTAGAATGTACGGAACAACGCGAAGCCGGCGTTGCGGGCATGTCGCGATACATTACCACAAAGAACAAAAAGAATACGACAGGCCGCTTGGAGCGCAAGAAGTATAACCCTTTCATGAAAAAAGTAACCCTTCACCGGGAAATCAAATAAAACCGTTTAAGTTATGGCAAAAAAAGTAGTAGCAACATTGCGTAAAGCCGGTGGCAGTAAAAACACCGTAAAATGTATCCGCATGGTTCGCGCAGCGCGCTCAGGAGCTTATGCATTCCAGGAAGAAATGGTACCCACCGAAGAAGTAAAAAGCTTTTTCTCGCAAAAGTAATTTTTCCGACCGGACAACATACAAGAAGCTCCTGCAACAAGGGGCTTTTTTTGTAATCACAATCCGGAAAATCGAAAATTGATAACGTCACATCATGGGAATTTTTACAAAAAAAGATAAGGATACGCTGGACAAAGGCCTGGAGAAGACAAAACGGGGATTTTTCGAAAAACTGTCGCGCAGCATCACCGGCAAGTCGAAAATTGACGCCGGCGTGCTCGACAGCCTCGAAGAAGCCCTGATCACCGCCGATGTGGGCGTGGATACGACACTGAAAATCATCGACCGGATAGAAAAAAGAGCGGCGCATGACAAGTACGTGAACGCCGGCGAACTCAACACAATCTTGAGGGAAGAAACCGCAAGCCTGCTCACGGCCAACCGGGAAAACAACGGCGAAGCGCCTTTCGATTTTTCTAAAAAGCCTTACGTAGTCATGGTGGTAGGCGTAAACGGTGTAGGCAAAACAACCACCATCGGCAAGCTGGCCGCCCAATTAAAGCAGGAAGGAAAAACCGTGCTGCTGGGCGCCGCCGACACGTTCCGCGCCGCCGCCGTAGACCAGCTCACAGTGTGGAGCGAACGCGCCGGCGTGGACATCGTGAAGCAGAAAATGGGCGCCGACCCCGCCTCCGTAGCTTTCGACACGGTGTCGTCGGCTGTGGCCAACCACACCGACGTGGCGCTCATCGACACAGCAGGACGGCTGCACAACAAAGTGAACCTGATGAACGAACTGACGAAAATCCGCAACGTGATGCGCAAGGTAATTGCCGATGCGCCGCACGAAGTGCTGCTGGTACTCGACGGCTCCACAGGACAGAACGCTTTCCAGCAGGCGGAAGCCTTCACCAAAGCCACCGATGTAACGGCGCTGGCCATCACGAAACTCGACGGCACGGCAAAGGGCGGCGTAGTGCTGGG
>JAIRLC010000032.1 GCA_031259645.1 Prevotellaceae bacterium
CCCACGTTCCACATCCCGAACAGCAGGGCGGGCAGCAAGGCCACAATCACCACCGTCATGACGTGTTTCAGATCGTTCGCATCGCGAATGTGCACGCCTTTTTTCGTTGTGCTGTTGGGCACGAACAGGAATGATTCAAAAGCCTCGAACGTGGCGTGAAACATTTTCAATTTCCCGTCTTTCTCAAAAGCCGGTTTTATTTTATCCAGAATATCTCTTAGGAACTTCATGCGTTTCACATTTCTTTTATCATTAAATTTATGCCTTGCCGCAAAATATGTTGTACGTCAATTTTCGATGTACACACAAATTCACACAACGCCAAGTCTTCTTCCACTACTTCGTAGATGCCGAGCTGTTCCATCCGGTCTATGTCTTCGGCTAAAATGGCTTTCAGCAGGTGGACGGGATAAATATCCATGGGCAATACTTTTTCATATTCCCCCGTCATCACAAAAGCCCGCCGGCCGCCGTTAATATTGGTGTCGAGCGCATATTCCCTGTCGGGAAATATCCAGGAGAAATAACTGCGCGACACACTGTATTTCTTCATGCGGAACGGCTTAGCCCATCCCAAAAATTCGTAATAATTTCCTTCGGGAATCACGGAAATCATCGTATTGTAAAAGCCGAGATGGCCTGTAGCCCCAATATCGGCGCCGGTGAGCACATCGCCGCTAATGTAGCGCAAGTTTGATGAAGTGTTCATGTAACTTTGCAAGGGCGCAATGTTTGCGCCACTGATGATGCGGAAATAACGCGGTTTTTTCACTTCGGAGCCCACCAGCGCCACCACTTTCGACACGTCGTAAATCCCTTTCAGGAACAGGCGGCCGAGCGATACCACGTGTTGCGGTTCGATGGTCCACACGATTTCCCCTTTGCTGACGGGCGAGAGGTGATGGATTTGTATGCCCACATTCCCGGCAGGGTGAGGCCCCACGAACGTGTGGGTTTCCACGCCTTTTATCTTGCGGAAAATGCTGTTGGCCGACACTTGGTTGTTAAGACTGAGGTGTATCGTATCATGGAGTTTGCGCAAGACGTCGATCCCCGCCTGAAACGCTTCTCCTTCGCCGGTGAGCGCAAAATCAATGTCGGGGCCTAACGGCGCACTGTTGAAGCCCGAAATAAAAATGGCCTTTGGGTTGTCGGCGGGATTGGCAAGAATACCGTAGGGACGCTGTTTAAGAAACGGCCACGCGCCGCTTTCGAGCATCTGTTGTATCACTTCTTCGCGCAACAGGCTTTTGACGTCCTTTACAGGATGTTGTACATATTGTTGTTCGCCCGAAGGCGTTACCGTTACGGATAGCAGTTTCCGCTTGTCGCCGCGCAAAATGTGGCTCACCGTGCCGCTTACAGGCGACGCAAACCGGACGTTGGGGCGGTATTTATCTACAAAAAGCGGCGAGCCTGCCAATACCTGATCCCCTTCGTTTACCGTTAATTTTGGCGTGAGTCCTTGAAAGTCTACCGGTTTTACAGCATAGTCAGACGATATGGGTATTTTTGATAACACCTTTTCCGCCTTTCCCTTCAGAGAAATATTGAGCCCTTTACGTATGGAAATAGTAGTTGGCATTATTTATGAAATAATTTAATGTACAAACTACAAATATACAATTTCTGTTCCTAACCTACAAATAAAATAATGTTGAAAAGCACTTCACGATAACGGCAATGGCGTCGTTCTTGAACTTGTCAACAGTGATGAGTGCGACGCCGCTTTGCTTCAGTAATTCCATGTCGAAAAGGTTTTTGCTGCTGCGCAATAACGCCTCCAAATCGGTGGCCGTTAATTTGCCCGATGCGTACATGCCTGCCCAGCGTTGCAGGTTGTCTTTGTTCTGCTCCACAAACCGCTGTGCGTCGGCTTTGGCGTCTGTTACCGCATTGCCCAATGTGGTTTTCAATAAGCCGGAAAGCTCTCCCACAAGGGTGTTTAGAAGTTCCGGAAGGTCGATTTTAGCCATGATAGTTATTGTTCTGATGATTTAATTTTCTTGCTCTCCAATCCTGCAATTTTATCAAAAGCTTCTGCCACTAATTTTTTTTCTTCTTCAATGTAATACTTTCCGAGCGTTCTTTCTTCTTTCCACCGGTTTAGAAAGCCGCCCAGCAGCGCTTTTTCATCCAATAATTTTTCCCACATGGCGGTAGAAATGGCGTTCTTCGGCCTGTTCCTTTCATATTCATACTGTTTTTGCAGATTGGTTCTCAACGTTATTACTTCTGCCTCGTGGTCGCTGTAAGGCTCTTCGGCCATTCCCATCACGTTTAACGCATCTACTTTCAACGAAGTGGTTTGCATATAGGCGTGCTGGCTGAATGGCGATATGACGGCGCATTGGGCAAAGGCCAAGAGCATAATGACGGCGAGGCCGGCAGTGATTTTTTTAGTGCGTAAAATATTTTTCATTAGCTGGAATGTTTTAATATTCTATCACAAAGATAATGAAATTTCAACTTCATTTGCAATGCCGGGAAAAAATATTTATTTTTGTGCAAATTATGGGATGTTATGGATTTTACGCCTCGTTTGCGTGATACGGAAAAAGGCAGGGAAATTTTTGACCCGGTACGAAAAAAATATGTAGCGCTAACGCCGGAAGAATGGGTGAGGCAACAGCTTGTACATTTTTTAATAAATGAACAGCAGGTGCCGGTATCGTTGATAGGGGTAGAGGTTGTTGTTCCGGTTAACAGGCGGAATTTACGCGCCGATGTGATTGTGTATGGCCGCTCCGGGCAGCCGTTGCTGCTTGCCGAGTGTAAGGCGGGGGACGTGAAGATTACATCCAAAACATTTATGCAGATTGCCGGATATAACTTAACGTGGCGTGTGCCTTGGCTGATTGTGAGCAATGGCGTGCAACTTTATTGTTGTCTGTTTAATGCCGCCACCGGGCAATATGATTTTGTAGATAAGGCGCCGGTGTATGGAGAAATGAATAAGGAGGGAAGTTGATATTTATGAGTAAGAAAAGCGTATTATTTTTTCTTTCGGCGCTTATGTTGCTGCATGCATGCGGCGACGGTGTGAATGTGGAAAATGTGCCGGTAACAATCACCGTGCAGCGGTTTGATTTGGACTTGCGGGCGGCGGCATTTGACACGACGCAAATTCCCGCTTTGCGCCGGTCTTATGGAATGTTTGTAGAATATTTCAGTGCAGGGCTGATTGGTATCGGAACCAGCGGCAGCCCGGAATATGCCCGTCTGTTGGGCGATTTCGCACGTTCGTCCATAATAGAGGAAGCCTGTCGTAAAGTAGAGGCCGTATTCCCTGATGAAAACGCGCTGAATGAGGCGCTCACATGGGGTTTCAAACATTTGCTGTATTATTTCCCCGATATGCCGGCGCCTCGAGTCTATAGCTACGTGTCGGGTTTCAATGAGGCTGTGATGCTTACCGATAGCGTGGTGGGCGTGGGGCTCGACCGTTTTCTGGGCGACACGTGCGCCCTCTATGACCAGCTTGGTTTCCCGAAATACCAGCAACGGAACATGCACCCCGCACGGATTCCTGTGGTTTGTCTGCAATCGTGGCTGGGTAGCGAATATCTTCCGGAAGGCAACGGCGAAGGTAATTTCTTGCAGCAAATGATGTATGAAGGAAAATTGCTTTATGTAACAAGAAAATGTTTTCCACAAGCGGCCGATACGTTGATTTTTGGGTTTACCAAAAATCAGTTGACATGGTGCGGGCATAACGAAGCCGGCATGTGGGAATACTTGCTCGAAAACAAATTATTGTATGTAGATAGTCAATTTACGATACAGAAATTTACCGGTGATGCGCCGTTTACTTCCGCGTTTACGCCGGAAGCGCCGGGGCGTGCGGTGAATTGGCTGGCATATCGTATTGTGGAAAAATATATGAAAAGAAATAAGGCGTCCTTCTCCGAATTGATGAAGTGTGATGCGCAAATAATATTAAAAGAAGCCCGCTATAATCCGTAACTATGACAGATTTTTTACAACACCGGATATTTGGCATCGTATCTGATATTGCCGTGCGTGAAGGCGTGAGGGCGTTCGTTATCGGCGGCTATGTGCGCGATTGTTTTTTGCAGCGTTCCTCGAAAGATATTGATATTGTGGTGCAGGGGAGTGGCGTGGCCATTGCTGAGAAGGTTGCCGCATACTTAAACGTCCCGGTGAGCGTGTTTAAAACCTTTGGCACGGCCATGTTGCGCTGTGATGAGATGAAAGTGGAATTTGTGGGCGCGCGCCGCGAATCGTATAGCGCCGATTCACGCAAACCGGTGGTGGAGAACGGAACTATCGAGGACGACCAGCGCCGCCGTGATTTTACAATTAATGCACTGGCGTTTAGTTTGCAAAAGGAAGATTACGGAACGCTCGTGGATCCTTTTAATGGGGTGAGCGATTTGCAGCACGGACTGATACGTACGCCGCTGAATCCTGATATTACTTACAGCGATGACCCTTTGCGGATGATTCGTGCCATTCGTTTTTCCACGCAACTTGGTTTCACTATTGTGCCGGAGTCGTTAGAGGCCATACGGCGTAACCGTGAGCGGTTGCACCGGCCTGTGGTGTCGTTAGAGCGTATCAGCGATGAGTTGATGAAGATTATGGCTGCGCCGGCGCCTTCGAAAGGCTTTTGTTTGTTGGAGAATACAGGATTGTTGGAACTTATTATTCCGCAATTGACCAAATTGAAAGGCGTAGAAATCATTGAAGGGCGCGGGCATAAAGATAATTTTGAACATACGATGGCGGTGCTTGACAATGTGGCGGCGAAAAGCGATAATATTTGGTTGCGCTGGGCGGCCTTGCTGCACGACATTGCAAAACCGGCCACCAAACAATACGACCCGGTGACGGGATGGAGCTTCCACGGACACGAATTTTTGGGCGCTAAAATGATTCCGGCTATATTCCAGCATCTGCGCTTGCCTTTGCATGAGAAAATGCGGTATGTGCAAAAATTGGTGCGCTTGCACTTGCGTCCTATCGTGCTTTCTTTAGAGGAAGTGACCGACTCGGCGGTGCGCCGCTTGCTGTTTGACGCCGGTGATGATATTGACGATTTGATGTTGTTGTGCGAGGCCGATATCACCTCGAAGAACGAACAGACTGTGCGCCGTCATTTGCGCAACTTTGAAATTGTGCGGGAGAAGTTGGTGGAAGTGGAGGCAAAAGATGCTATTCGGAATTTCCAGCCGCCTGTCACCGGCGAGATGATTATGAAACGCTATAATATTCCGCCCAGCCGTGAGGTGGGGATTATCAAAGACGCCATTAAGGACGCCATTCTCGACGGTGTTATCCACAATAATTATGAGGAGGCCTGCAAGCTGATGGAAGAAAAAGCAGCGGAACTGGGACTGAAATAAATTTCTATAACATATTTTAACATTGTTATGTTTGGAATTTAAAAAACTGTGTGTATATTTGCCTCGTGAATTGAGATGTCGTTCTTTTTATTACTTGTTGGCGCTCGCTTTTAGTACTCTAATTTAAGAAACCATCGAATTTCTGAAATATCAACAGGGGAATAAAGTTAGCGCCCACGCTTCCCTTTTTACAAATCCAATTTTTTTATTGTTAGAAAGATTAGTGTGGGCCTAATTTATTTGGTTGATATTGGTTTCGATGGACCTCTTAAATGAAATAAATTGTCTACGGGCTCGCGCTACTTCATTCAATTAAGAATTAACAATTAAGAATTATTTTTCTTAATCTCTTAATCACCTAATTTCTTAATTACTTAATCACTGTGAGGTGGTAATAACAGCAAAAGATTGAAGGTTGAAGTCCTTGTTGTTTGCTCTTCATGCTGCAATCTTTGGTCTTTTGTTATTATTCTATATTTTAAATATACAGTTTAATGTGCTAATGTGATTAATTTTTTAATGTGATTAATGAACACAAGTTAAGCGTAAAGCGTAAGGCGTTAAGCAAAAAATTGTTCATTATTCATTGTTAATTGTTCATTATAAAAGGGTCGCTGGTGATTAGTTCTTCTTTCTTCTTATCATCTGTTGCAAGCCGGCGGCCTTTTTTTAAATGGTTAGTAGT
>JAIRLC010000057.1 GCA_031259645.1 Prevotellaceae bacterium
GAATTTGCGCCCGAAGAGGCCGCGAAAATCATTGCCCGGTTGCAGGCCGATGGCTTTGTGGATGAACGGCGTTATGCCAAGGCATTTGTGCACGACAAAATTACACTGTCCCTCTGGGGCGTGTTAAAAATCCGTAAAGCGTTAAAAAACAAGAAAATTGATGATGAAATTATACGTGAAGCCTTGGGTGGTATTGATAAATTGACGCAAGAACAAGCTTTGGCGTGTTTATTGTCGCATAAGAATAAGTGCTTAAAGCCCGCTTCGCACGCCGACCGTAAAATTAAACTGTTGCGGTTTGCCATGGGGCGCGGGTTTGAATACGAAATGGCCAAGCGCGCAGTGGATGAACTGTTGAAATAAACTTTTTTAGTTATCAGTAATGGGCTAAAGTAAGATTTAAAAGGCTAATACTTCTCCACCCAAGCGTTTTGAAATTCGGACTTGTCGGTGCTTTTCAAACCGGCCAGTATTTCTTCGGCCTCCTGCTGCGAGGGATAGCGCAGCACACTCACTTTATAAATGTTATCGCCGGTGTGTATGACTACTGCCGAATAGCCTATTTGATCCTTAATGCGCTGTGCGTACTCCTTTGCTTCTTCATCGTTATTGAACTGCGTCAACAGAATGTGGAAAGCCTCATAGCGCCGCGTTTTCCCTTCATTAGAAACAGGATGCGATACCGGTTTTTGTTGCACAAGTTCAGGCTCAGGCTCAACCGCTGCCTCCGGAGCCGCTACAGGAGCCGGCGGTGGCGGAGTTACCGGGGTTTTCGTGTCCGTCGTTTGGCCGTGCAGATACGCCAATTCTTCAGGTGTATAATAGGATTTTTCAAAATAATCAATAACCGGACGGCGGAACATGTACCCGCCTACTATCAGCAACAGTAAAATAATGAACACCCAGCATACCGTATTGCATCGCCGGTTTTCCGTTGGAGGATTCACTACCGGCATCGGCGGCTTGGGTGGCGTAAAGGGCTGCACCGGAGGGGGCAGCACAGGATTGAAAGGCGCCGGCGGCTCGGCGCTTATCGGCGTCATCTCCAACTCCAGCAGGCCAAACGAGTCGGCGTCCACATCAACGGGTTCAAACGGCGTAAAGCGCCATTCCCGGTCGGCCGTCATGCGCATAATCCCCAGTTCGGGAAACTCTATCCGCCGTCCTGCCGTAAGCTGTTCGATCAATTTCTGTGAAAATGCGGCTATTTGTTTTTGTGCGCCTTCGGGCGTATATTCCTGATCTTTCGCCAAAGCCTGTTCCAACAAGCCATCGTTCCATGTTTCGGCAGCCGAAAAAGCAATACACTTTGAAGGCGGGAGCATAGCCCTGCCCCCTTTGATAAGGCTGGCCGGGGTGAGATCAACCACGAAAGCGCCCAACCCGGGCAATGATACCCGGTTGTGGGTGCGTAACAACTGACGCAATAAAGCGCTGATAATAGAAACCTCTACCATAAAACAAGGACAAATATAGTAAATTTTTACAACCTAATGCGCTTCCAACCAATTTTTCCCCACACCGATATCCACAATGAGCGGCACCGAAAGACGTTTAACCTGCTCCATTTCGTACTGTACTATGCGTTTAACCGCATCGAGTTCAGGCACAAAAACATCAAACACCAATTCGTCATGCACCTGCAATATCATTTTTGTCTTCAGCTTCCCATCTTTTAGCCGGTTATAAATATTGATCATGGCCAATTTAATTATATCGGCTGCCGAGCCTTGAATGGGCGCATTGACGGCATTACGCTGGGCAAAACTCCTGACGGCCATATTCTGCGAACGAATATCGGTCAAATGGCGAATACGGCCGAAAATGGTTTCCACATACCCCTTGCCGGTAGCTTCTTCAATGACGTTATCAATGTATTTTTTCACGCCCGGATACGTTTCAAAATAACCGTCGATAAGCGCCTTGGCTTCGCTGCGGGGCAATTGCAGGCGTTGTGCCAGGCCGAAAGAGGAAATGCCGTAAATAATGCCGAAATTGGCTACTTTCGCGCGGCTGCGCTGCGTTTTGGTTACCTCCTCAACCGGGACATGAAACACTTTGGCCGCCGTGGAGGTGTGGATATCCGCATTACTGCCGAACGCTTCAATCATATTGGTATCGCCGCTCATGTGGGCCATAAGGCGAAGTTCAATCTGCGAATAGTCGGCCGACAACATCACATAATCCGTATCATTACGCGGCACAAAAGCCTTACGGATTTCGCGTCCTTTGGCGTCGCGGATGGGGATGTTCTGCAAATTGGGATTGTTGGAACTCAACCGGCCGGTGGCGGTGACAAATTGATTGAAGGAAGTATGAATCCGCCCTGTGCGCGGATTTACCAGCGCCGGCAACGCCTCAATGTAGGAAGAAAGCAGTTTTCTTAGTGAGCGGAACTCCAAAATCTTCGGAACGATGGGATGGCTTCCGGCTATGCGCTGCAAGGTGTCTTCATCTGTAGAATATTGTTTATTTTTCGTGAGTTTGGCTTTTTCGGCCAGGCCTAATTTCTCAAACAACACAATACCCAATTGTTTTGGAGAGGAAACATTAAGCATGGGCTCGCCGGCCATTTGCTTGATTTCATCGTCGAGCGCCACCAAGTCGGCTTGCAGTTTTTTTCCGTATTCGCTCAGGCTGCCGGCGTCAATCCGCACGCCTTCATACTCCATGTCGGCCAACACCGTAATCAGAGGCGCTTCAATGCCGAGATAAAGTTCGAAAAGGTGCGCTTCCTTTAATTTTTTCTCCAATATTTCTTTCAGTTGAAAAGTCACATCGGCGTCTTCGGCGGCATATTCGGCTATTTTCTTAAGCGGCACATCGGCCATAGAGCCTTGTTTGGCGCCCTTTTTACCAATAAGTTCTTCAATAGGCACAGGCTCGTAATTCAAATACTGACGGCTCAGCACAGTCATGTTATGAGGGCTTTCGGGATCCAGCAGATAGTGCATCAGCATGGTGTCGTAAAGAAAGCCGGTAACCTCCACGCCATATTGTCTAAGCATGAGCAAATCATATTTGATGTTTTGTCCGATTTTCTGTTTGGAAGACGCAAAAACAGGTTGAAACCGTTGCAGCAATTCCGCTGCTTCTCCCCTGTTGCGCGGCACAGGGACATACCACGCCTCATGCGCTTTTACGGAAAATGACAGGCCTACCAGATCTACATTCATAGCCTCCACGCCTGTGGTTTCTGTATCGAAACTGAAACATTCGCTTTGCTGAAGCGTGTCAATAAGCCGGCTTATTTCTTCGCCGGTTTGCGCAATGTGATAGGTGTGCGGCACATCACCAATCGTCTGAAAGGAAGATTTGACGGCAGGTTCAGCGGAAGCCGGCGGCGCATCAAACGAGGCAAATAAATCTAATTGCCCATCTCCGGCAGCATGGGTTTTGGCTTGCGGTTTTTGTTTCGGAATTTCTACCGGAACGCCATAATCCTTTCCATACATCACCAGATGCGGAAGTAAAGACGCAAACTCATATTCCATGAATAGCGCTTTCAGGCGGTCTATGTCGGGCTTTTCAACAACCAGCGCATTTTCATCCCATGGCACCGGAACGTTCGTATCAATCGTCACCAATTTTTTGCTGAGTGGAATTTGTTCCGCCGCAGCCCTGAAGGCCTCTTGCATTTTTTTCGGCAACCGGTTAAGGTTGTCATAAATATTTTCCACACTGCCGAAACTGCTGATTAGTTTTTTCGCCCGCACCTCTCCTACGCCTTCCACGCCCGGCACGTTGTCTGCCTTGTCGCCCCAGATGGCAAGTACATCAACGACCTGTTCGGGGCGCTGCACCTTATAAACAGCTTGCACTTCCTCCACGCCGATGTGCTCGGCCAACTCGCCCTGCCGCGGTTTTACCACATAAATATGCGGCGACACCAATTGCGCATAATCCTTGTCGGGGGTCATCATATACACATCAAAACCTTCCCGCTCGGCGCGTTTCGCAACAGTTCCAATCACGTCATCGGCTTCATAGCCCGGAAGCGTCAACAAAGGAATGTTAAAAGCTTCGATGATTTCCTTCAATAAAGGCATCGACGATTTGAGGACTTCGGGCGTGGGCTGCCGGTTTGCCTTATATGCTGCATACATTTCATGACGAAAATTTTTTCCGCCGGGGTCAAAAGCCACCCCAAAATGCGACGGCCGCTCGCGCACAATCAGCTCCATCATCATCTTCGTAAATCCATAAAGAATAGATGTATCCACGCCTTTCGAACTGGTAATCGGACGCTTCATAAACGCATAGTATACCCGGTACATTAACGCATGTCCATCAAGCAGATAAAGTTTTTTCATAAAGATATTGTAAAGCACAAATATATAAAAAAGAAAGCGGTTATAATTATTTTATAAAATAAATCTTATCTTTGTTTTATTTAATTATATGGCAACAACTCATTTTATGGACACCTTATCCACCGGAGCGGCACAAGTTGCGCAACACATTCCAGTTAATCCATACAAAGAAATATTGATGGATAAAACCATCAGTGTTTCTTTTGAATCCGTGCTGTTCGGCATTTTGGGCATGTGTGTGTTATTGGGCATTGCATGGATTTGCAGTACCAACCGGAAAGGAATACACTGGCCAACCATCGGGAAAGGCGTGCTGATACAGTTACTCATTGCCGGCTCTGTGCTTTATTTCCCGCCGGTGCAAGCGTTTTTTGATTTCTTCGGAAAATGTTTTGTGGCCGTGCTAAACTGGACGAAATCCGGATCCGAATTTCTGTTCGGCGGCTTAATTGATCCGTCGCAGTTCGGCTTCATCTTTGCTTTCCAAATCCTGCCCACGATTATTTTCTTTTCGGCGCTCACCAGCCTGTTTTTCTATTTAGGCATTATCCAGAAAGTGGTATGGCTCATGGCGTGGCTGCTCACCAAGGCGTTGAAGCTGTCGGGGGCGGAAAGCCTGTCGGTGGCCGGGAACATTTTCCTCGGGCAAACCGAAGCGCCGCTCATGGTGAAAGCCTACGTGCCCTCGATGACACGCTCGGAGGTGATGCTGGTGATGAGCGCCGGGATGGCCACCATGGCCGGCGGCGTGCTGGCGGCCTACATCGGCATGCTGGGCGGCGGCGATACTGTTATGGAAACGGAATTTGCCAAACACCTGCTCTCCGCGTCGGTAATGGCCGCGCCGGGCGCCATTGTGCTCTCCAAAATATTAGTGCCGCAAACGGAAACCATCAACAACAAAATAGAAATCACCAAAGATAAAATCGGGAAAAACATATTGGACGCCATTTCCAACGGCGCCACCGAAGGGCTGAAACTGGCCGGGAACGTGGCCGCCATGCTGCTGGTATTTTATGCACTCATCGCAGGCTGCAATTTTATCTTCGGGAAAGTGGGCGAATGGACACACCTCAATGCCTTGATTACAGAGGCCACCAACGGTAGTTTTAAAGGGCTGTCGTTGGAATTTTTGTTGGGCTATACGTTTTCACCGGTAATATGGATCATGGGCGTGCCGTGGCAAGACGTGCCGCTGGTGGGGCAATTACTGGGCGAGAAACTCATCATGACCGAGTTTGTGGGGTATCAAAGCCTGTCGGAAATGATACAAAGCGGCGTATTCACCAACACCCGCTCCGTTATCATGGCGGTGTATGTATTGTGCGGGTTTGCCAATTTCGCGTCGGTGGGTATTCAAATCGGCGGTATTGGCGGCATTGCGCCCAACCAGAAAACGCTCCTGTCGCAATTCGGCATGCGTGCCTTGCTGGGCGGCACGCTGGCTGCCCTCATGTCGGCCACAATGGTGGGCATGTTTTTGGGATAGTTCCCCGTAAGTCCTCACCCCTAACCCCTCTCCCGTGGGGAGAGGGGAACCTCCCCCTCGCCTTCAGGAGAGGGGGCCGGGGGGTGAGAACGGCCGGTTGCATACCTGACGGCATGCGCGGGTTAAT
>JAIRLC010000059.1 GCA_031259645.1 Prevotellaceae bacterium
AGATACCGGCTATGGACTGAACCTGTTTACCCGCGAAGCGTATATAGCGATATGGATTGTGATATTCTCACTGATGGGATGCTACCTGTCGGGCAAAATCAAATTCTCGCACGACAGCGACGTGGCGCATATTGGCGTGTTCCGTTTATTTTTAGTGATTGCCACATTTTCGTTCGTCGTGTACCTGATACCCGGCCTGTTTGGCGCACCGCTCAACATGATTTCGGGCTTAACGCCACCCATGTCGGCGCAACAGTTCAATGTGAGCAAACCCGCCGCCCATGCTCCCGGAACACTTGAAAACACCACATATTCCAAGTTGTGCGGCACGCCGAAATTCAGCGATAAACTGCACCTGCCACACGGTTTACAAGGCTATTTTGATTACGAAGAAGGCTTGGCTTGCGCCAAACAGCAAAACAAACTGGTACTGTTGGATTTCACAGGGCACAGTTGCTCAAATTGCAAAAAAATGGCCGCAGACGTTTGGAGCGACCCCGAAGTGCGGGAACTGTTGGAACAATACATCATTATTGCCCTTTATACCGACGATAAGACCGAGCTCCCGGAAAGCGAATGGATCACCTCAAAAGTAGATGGCAAGGTGAAAAAAACTATGGGCAAACGCAATGCCGATTTTGAAATTGACCGTTTCAACACCAACACCCTGCCTTACTATGTAGTGCTGGACAACGACGGCAACCCATTAACCGGCAAAGGTGTTGGCTATGTAAACAAAAAAGAATTTATAACATTTTTAAAAACCGCCTTAAACAATTAAACAACTCAACAGTTAAACAATTCAACAAATGACACCTCAACAACGTATTGACGAGATAGGTAAACTCGTCGGCAAGACCCCTATGGCGAAAATCACCTATACCTATAAAGGCAAGCAGCGCATACTGTTTGCCAAATTAGAGTATTTTAATTTTAGCGGCAGCATCAAAGACCGCATGGCGTATCATATTTTGAAAAAATCGTATGCCGAAGAATTGATCAAACCCGGCGACCGGATTGTGGAAGCCACGAGCGGCAACACCGGCATTGCCTTTGCCGCGCAGGGACGCGCCTTAGGTCATCCGGTGGTGATTTTTATGCCCGACTGGATGAGCAGGGAGCGCATATCGCTCATCAGCAGTTATGGCGCAGAAATCCGCTTGGTATCGAAAGAAGAAGGCGGTTTTTTAGGCAGTATCGCGCTGGCCGAAGAAATGAGCGAAACGCACGCCGATGTGTTTTTGCCGCGTCAATTCGACAATATATGGAACGGCGAAGCACACTACATGACCACAGGCCCCGAAATTTGGGTGCAAATGAAACACATCGGCTTAAAACCCGATGCGTTTGTGGCCGGTGTGGGCACTGGCGGCACCGTCATGGGCGTGGGCGCCTACCTGAAGGAATATTATTCGCAAATCAAAGCGCATCCGCTCGAGCCATCAAATTCCCCCACGATGTCAACCGGGCATTGTGTCGGGAAACACCGTATTCAAGGTATATCCGACGAGTTTATTCCGTCGATTGTGCAGCTTGACCAGTTGGATGAAATTGTTCAGGTGGATGATGGCGATTCCATCATTATGGCACAAAAGTTAGCCGCAGTGTTGGGTTTGGGCGTCGGCATTTCATCGGGTGCAAACTTCTTGGGCGCAGTGAAATTGCAGCATGAAAACCCCGGCATCAACGTCGTTACCGTATTTCCGGATTGCAACAAAAAATACTTGTCTACCGATTACGGCAAACCGGAACCCATAAAAGAAGATTTTTTATCCACCGGCGTCGAATTGATTTCCAAAGAAATCATTATTTATTAAACAACCAATCAAAAATCAAGAAAAATAACTTGTATGAAAAAACACTTATTATTCGTCACCTTAGCGCTTGCGATGAGTGCTATGAGTTTGCATGCAAATGCACAAACCCTCATGCCCGTTGACCCTGCATGGCGTACAGGGACACTTGACAACGGCATGAAGTATTACATTCGTAAAAACGCCACGCCGGCAGGCAAAGCCGGATTTTGGATTGCTCACGACATCGGCTCGTTGCACGAAACGCCTAACCAAAACGGATTAGCGCACTTCCTCGAACACATGGCGTTCAACGGCCTGAAACATTTTCCCGGGAAAGCCATGCTGGAATACATGCAATCTATCGGTTGTGCATTTGGCGCTAACATCAATGCTTCTACAAGCCAGCAATTGACGCAATATATGCTCACTGATGTACCCATTCATCGTGAAGGTATTATTGATACCTGCCTGCTTATTCTGCACGATTGGAGCGGGCATATCCTCTGCGAACAGGAAGAATTGGATGCCGAACGTGGCGTAATTCGCGAAGAATGGCGCAACGGCCGCACCGCTTCAAGGCGCAACTACCAAGAACTTGCCCGGACACTCTATTCGGGAACGCCATACGCAACCCGCACTACCATTGGCGACACATCAATCATTAACAATTTTACACGAAAAGAAATTTTGGATTTCTATCACGAATGGTATCGTCCAAACCTGCAAGCAGTCGTAATGGTTGGTGATTTCGATGTGGATATGATGGAACGCAAAGTGAAAAATTTATTCGGTACGTTGAAAAATCCCGAAAATCCGAAACGGAAAGCGGATTTTAACGTCCCCGATAATATCGAACCGATTACCAATATCTACAAAGAGTCCGAATTGACAACCAATAACGTGTCGCTTTACATCAAGTTTCCCTCAAAATTCAACAAAAACAATCGTAATACCGAAGAATATGTACGCTACAATTTGGCAAATGGATACATTACGGCTATGCTGAATGCCCGTTTCAGCGAAGCGGCCCGGCTACCGGGTACGAAATTCACAAATGCTTCTGCAAGTATTCGTATGTTTGTAGGCGATAGAGATGCATTTGCATTATCTGTGAATGCCAATAACAACGAACTTTCTGCAGGTTTCGACGAAGCCTTGACCATCGTTGAACAGGCTCGCCGTTTCGGCTTCTCACCGGGCGAACTCGAACGGGCAAAAGCCAATCTGCTGCAACGCTACGAAAGCAATTTCGCCGAACGCAACAATAAAAAACACACCGACTACAACCGCTCGGCATACAGTCAATTCCAGTACAACACACAACTCATGAGTGAAGAACAAACACTGAATTTAGTGAAAAAGTTAAGCGCCGGCATTCAGCTTGCCGAGCTTAACGAGACGCTTAAAAGCATGATTGTGCTTGGGCCAAATACGATTATTTATGCTTCGGGGCCGGACAAGGCAGGGGTGAGCCTGCCCGATGACGAAATGCTTACCATGGTCATGTATGGCGTAGCAAAAAAACAACTTACGCCTTACGAAGATACAGTGACTGACAAACCGCTAATATCCCAAACTATCAAAGCCGGAAAAGTCAGAAAAGAAAGCAAAAATACAGCTATGGACGCTGTAGAATGGACATTGAACAATGGCATGAAAGTGGTTTTGAAACCCACCTCATTCAAACAGGATGAAATCTCATTTTCCGGATTCGGCTGGGGCGGAAATTCCGTATTACCCGACGCCGATTTCGATAACGCAAGATATGCCGCTTATCTGGCGCAATCATCTGGCATAAGCGAGTTTAACCGCACCACACTGAGCAAAATGCTGACAGGTAAAAGAGTGAGGGTAAGCCCCGGCATACGTGTGCTTACTCAAAACATCAACGGGTCCTGCTCCCCAAAAGATTTGGAAACAGCGCTGCAGTTGGTGCATCTCTATTTCACAGCGCCACGCTTTGATCAGGCGGAGCTGGACATCATGCTAAATCAGGAAAGAAATTTACTCAAAAATCGCTCAGCAGATCCGGCTACGGCGCTTAATGATACGATCAATAATCTGTTGAGAAACTATCACCCTCGTGTAAAAGCAATAACAGAAGACGGTTTGGACAAACTAAGTTTGACAAAAATGCAAGAGATTTACAAACAACGTTTCGCTAATCCGGGCGCTTTCACATTTATCTTTGTTGGGAATATTGATTTAAAAACCGCCAAGCCGTTGATCGAAAAATATCTTGGCGGCCTTACCGGAAACAAGAAAGAAACCTGCAAAGACAACAATCTCTATCCGGTTAAAGGCGAGGTAAAACGTTCTTTCAAGCGTTCGATGCAAGTAGCTAAAGCCAGTGTGCGCATTTACTACACGGGAGAATTAGCCAATACACTTGAAAATGCGATGGCGATAAATTATTTGTCGCGTATTTTGCGCTTACGTTATACAGATGAAATTCGTGAAAAACGCGGCGGCACGTATGGAGCCAGTGTTAGCGGAAGCTTATCCACACTTCCGAAAGAACGCTATTCGCTATCCATTACGTTCGACACCGATCCGAAAATGATGGAAGAACTGGTTGGTGTAGCTTACGACGAATTGAAGAAAATCGCCGAAAATGGTCCGCTTGCCGAAGATTTCCAAAAAGCAGAGGGAAACATGAAATCCCAATTCGAGCAAAATCAAAAAGAGAATAATTATTGGAGTAACGTGTTGAACGCCTATTATTCTTTTGGTAAGGACAATCATACCAATTGGCAAGACACATTCAGCAAAACCAATGCAAAAACCGTTCAGGACCTTGCAAGAGAAATTTTGAAGCAGAAAAATACGATTGAAGTAGTGATGCTGCCGGAATAAAAAAGGGGGAGTAACGTTCTCCCTTTTATTTTAAATTTGGGCCAATTTCCATAACATGACGGATTGTTCGGGCGATGATGCTAATCCCGAATCTTATTCCATAATTCCAGCATTTCAAGAATCCATTTTTAAATTTTTGCATCCACTTCACTAAGTCGCCGGCTTCCGTCCGCCCCACGCAAAGCGCACGACGATGAAGTGCGAGGAGCCAGCATGGTATTCGGAGCCCGTCTCCTGCGAGAATTGATACCGCAAGGACAACTTCTTCGTGATAGCCGCGCCCACCGACAATTGCAGTTGTGAGGGGAACGCCCATCCGGCGCCCGCTTCC
>JAIRLC010000066.1 GCA_031259645.1 Prevotellaceae bacterium
TAAAATTATAATGATAATGAGTATGCCCAATCCGATGGATACCGGGAACGCGCTACTGCCTTTGTCCATGTAGGCATCGGAGGAATATTCGCCGGCCGCCACAGGCAGGATAACCGCCAGGGCAGCCTGCACGCCGCCAAAATAATCATTGTTACGAAAGTGCGGAATCATTTCCTGTTCCACAATTGTTTTACATACGGCATCGGGCAAGGCGCCTTCCAAGCCATAGCCCACCGCAATAAATACATCGCCATAGCCATTTGCCGGCTTTGGTTTCACCAAAATGACCACCCCGTTATCAAATTTTTCCTGCCCTACTTTCCACGTTTCCCCCACTTGATAAGCAAAGGCGGAGGCCTCTTGTCCGTCTAAATCCGGCACCGTAAGCACCACGATTTGATTTGAAGTGGTGTCGTTAAACGCCCCCAATGTGTGTTCGAGGTATGCACGTTCGCCGGCCGTGAATAGTCCCGCCAAATCATTGACCAGACGAGGCGGGTCGGGGCGTTCGGGAATAGCCGCCGGCAAGACAAAGGGGATACACCACAGGTATATAAATGTGAAAAAATATTTTTTCATGACTAAAACTCAACTTTCGGCGCGGTTTCGCTGCCCGGCTGCGCTTCAAAATAGGCTTTCTTTTCAAACCCGAACATGCTTGCAATAAGCGTCCGGGGGAAACGGCGAATCATGACATTATATTGTTGCACCGTTTCATTAAATTTATTCCGCTCTACTGTAATGCGGTTTTCCGTGCCTTCGAGTTGCGCCTGCAAGTTGAGGAATGACTGGTCGGCTTTCAGATTCGGATAATTTTCGGTGATCATCAACAGGCGTCCCAGCGCCGTACTTAACTGGCCTTGCGCCTCCTGGTATTTTTGGATGCCGGCCGCATCGAGTTTGGTGGGATCAACGGTTATCTGCGTGGCTTGCGCCCGGGCGCTCACTACGGCTTCCAGCGTTGCGCTTTCGTGCGCCGCATAACCTTTTACGGTGGCTACCAGATTCGGAATCAAATCGGCCCGGCGTTGGTATACGTTCTCCACCTGCGCCCACGCTTTCGCGGCTTCTTCATCGGCTCTGACCAAGCCGTTATACAGGCCTACGCCCCAACTTATAATTAAAACCACAACCGCCACTACAACAAGGACAGCTATTAGAGTTTTTGAGTTTTTCATGATTAAAAAATTTATTTTGCGAGATGCAAAGGTAATACATTCCCGCAAGTCCTGCAAGTGCAGATTTCAAGATTTAATCTTGAAATTTTTGAATGTCCCCTTACCAACCAACAGCCAATCGCACTTTTATTCCTGCCGAAAATAAATTCACCTTGTCCACATAAACTTCTCCGGTTGGCGATTGCTGTGCTGTTAGTATGCTGTTGTAAATAAATTCGCGTGGCGTAGCTGCTTGGTAATTCACTAACCCCGCCGTTTTTTCCGGCGCCACATCCAGCAGTCCGTAATCCAAATAAACACCGGTATAGAGCGCTACACGTTTTCCCATAGCCCAGCGAACGCCCATTTCGGCGGCCGCCGACACATTCAAACCAAAATCAATGGCGCCTGTGCTGGCAGGTTTTTGAATGGTGGTAAACCCGTGGTTTGGCATATTGGTAAAGGTCTGGGCGCTCTCTGGGAGATAGCCCGAAGTGGTCAGGTTGGCAGCGGTAGCTTCGTAATTGCCCGAAAGCGCAAACCCCACTTTGCCTCCCACCGCCATAAAGAACTTGTGGCGTCCTGCCGTTTGAAATTGCAACAACAGCGGAACGTGAATGTATGTAACGCGCTGCGTTTCCTCATAATTTTCCAATACGCTATTGAAATACATCGGCTCGGTAGCGGCGCCATACGAATAGGTTTCGAGGGTGCTTCCGGTTAATTTTGCGCTTTGCACAGTGGCGTTAAAAAACGCCGCTTCGGCGCCGGTAGTAACGCCCCATTGCGGATGAAAGAAAAACGTATAACCCACACCGCCGCCACTGCCAAACTTGCCAAACACTTCGGAAGGCGACACGTTGCCGGTATAATGGCCCGGCAGGGACGACCCGCCGAATGTGCCGTAAAGGGATATTTCATGCCGCAGGGACAGTGTATGGGGTGATTGTGCCATAGCGGGCACTGTCACACTTGCAATGATCAAAAGGAGTATATATTTTTTGTATTGTTTCAAGAAAAAATTCATAATTTTGTTTTCCTGTAAAAATATTTTCGCTACAAACTATCCCCAAAATCCTCTTTGAATTTTGCCATTAATTGCTGGGGCCAATCGGAAACAGGCTCCAGGCGCCCCATAAAGAAACGGAGCACCGGGGGCTCATACACGAATTTCAGTCCTCCAATCAGTGTGCGGTTGTCGTAGAGCCAGGCAAGGCGATCAACCACATACTTGACTTGAGAAAGCGTGAACACCCGGCGGGGGATTGCCAAACGCAACAGCTCCATGTCGGCATACGTTTCATTGCCGTATTCGTCGCGCTGATTCGAGAGCGAGCCGCGCTCCATGCCGCGTACGCCCGATATAAGGAAAAACGCAGCCGCAAACGACCCGGCCGGATATTGCGTTTGCGGAAGATGCTTGCAAATTTCCATCGCATTGACGTGTGCGCCCAACACCCCCGCAGGCGTGACCATCGGCACACCCTTTTCAATTGCGGAGTTCACCAGATACTCGATGAACTGCGGACTTTGGCAAATCATACTTTCGTCGAGCGTTTCGTACAGCCCGACCGCAATAGCCTCTATTTCGCGCACAGACATGCCGCCGTAGGTCAAAAATCCTTCAAAGAGCGGAATCAGCGGCTCAAGTTCACGGTAAATCTTTTCGTCGTTGGTACAGATGCCGCCGCCGCGCGAAGAGCTCAACTTGCGCGCAGAAAAATAAACGATGTCGGCCATGCCGGTCATGATTTTAACCACTTCTTCCAT
>JAIRLC010000126.1 GCA_031259645.1 Prevotellaceae bacterium
GTGAAGAATTGCACCACGCCCAGTTGCCACATCACTTTGGGTATACCTTTAATAAGGGTTGCGAATTTGGGGCTGACAGCGGCTTCCGTTTGTTGATTGTATTCGAGAAATTGCGCCGGCGGATATTCTTTGGTTTTCATAGCCGTTACCAGCACCGTGCTGAGCAGTATGGCGCCGCCGATGTAATACGACCACGCCACCGAGTCGGGGATGCGGGCGTCGGGTGTTGATTGGTTGTTCAGCCCGAACCAGTGTACCAGCACAAACGGCAACACCGATCCCACCACCGCGCCGCAATTGATTAAAAAGGTCTGCACCGAATAGCCTTTTGTTTTTTGCGTATCGTCGAGCATGTCGGCCACCAGCGCGCGGAAAGGCTGCATAGTCACATTGAACGACATGTCCATAAAAAGCAGCATGATAGCGGCAAAAAGCAGCGGCGACATCAGCACGATAAATATTTCGGCATTGGGCATGAGCACCAGCGCCAATCCCGCCAACGCTGCACCGCCCAGAATGAACGGGATACGCCGTCCAAACTTCGTCCATGTGCGGTCGCTAAAAAGACCAATGATGGGTTGCACCACTAATCCGGCAAGGGGCGCCGCCAGCCAAAAATAGCTCAATTCGTCTACGTTGGCGCCCAGCGATTGCAATATCCGGCTCGTATTGGCATTCTGGAGCGCATATCCTATCTGCACGCCAAGAAAGCCGAAGCTCATATTCCATATCTGCCAAAACGACAATTGCGGTTTTCTTTTCATAAATCAGGCTCCACTAATAATGTTATGCAAATATTAACAATATTAATTTAACATTAAAGAAAAACAGGACGAACTTAAGAATTTAACGGATGAATTTCATTTTCCCTCCAGCCAATTAAGGAATAATGGAATACGGACACGGCTCACTAAAATATTTTCATGATAAGCCGGTTGCAGCAACACTTTCAGCCGGCTGTTAGAATATTTGGCAATCGTGCCGATAGCCTTAATGCCGGCAATACAACCACGGGTAAGCCTGAAAAATTCTTTAGGATTCAGTTGTTCTTCAATGGTGTCGAGCGAAAAATCAGAAAGATATTTTTTATTTCCGTGAGTGACCATAAAGGTTGCTTTTTCTTCGGCGCAGAAATAAGCAATATCGGCGGTGTCCAATACAATAATCCGCTCGCCGAGCCGCACGGTAAAACGTTGTTTATACTTCGCCTGCGGCGAGATAAGTTGTTTCAGGGTTTCTACGTCAAAAGAAGCGGAGGCCTGCTTCCGTTTTAAAAATTTCGTCACGGCGGCCGTGAAATCATCCCTACCAATAGGTTTGAGCAAATAGTCGATACTGTTTACCTTAAAGGCTTTTACGGCATAATTATCATACGCCGTAGTAATAATCACCTGTGCGGTTACTTCAATTTGATTAAATATTTCAAAACACACGCCGTCGGAAAGTTCCACATCCATGAAAATGAGGTCGGCGGTTTGCGCAGACAGCCATTCCACCGCCGACTTCACAGCAGTGATTTTCCCTACAATTTCAAAATCGGGGTAACACATACAAATCAACCGCTCTAACTGAACTTGGGCGGGAATTTCATCTTCTACGATAAGGACTTTCATAGATGTAATGTTTAACGTAATACCGTATGTTAATCTAACAGCGGAAGGCGTACGGTGAAGGCATTCTTCGTTTTGTACACCTCTATCGTTTTATGGAACGCCGAACCGTATTGCCCTTCTATATTTTTCAGCCCCACGCCTGCCGATTCCGGCCGGCGGTGTAGCCTGGGCTGTAAATTATTTCGCACTACTATAAAATCACCTTCAACAAAAATACGGATAGACAGCGGCGTTTCGGGGTTAATGATATTGTGCTTGGTGGCGTTCTCAATGAGCAGTTGCAAACCGCACGGAATAATTTGTTTGCTATAATGGGTATCGGGCACTTCTACCGTCACCGCTAAGCCTTTATCAAAGCGCTCTTTCAACAAATCGACATACGACAGTGCAAAATCAAGTTCCTCTTTGAGCGAGACAAGCGCTTCATTTTCCTTGTTGAGTAAATAACGATAAATGCCGGCTAACTTTCCCACAAAATCGCTGGCTTTGTCGGGGTTGGTATGAATCAAATAATCGAGCACGTTAAGGCTGTTGAAAAGAAAATGCGGGTTGAGCTGTTGCTTAAGCTGGTCATATTGAAACCGCGCCTTATTTTTTTTGATGATTTCAATATTGAGCGCCTTTTTATGCGACTGGTGATAATAGAGCACAATGTCGGTAACGGCCACAATAAACGCATTAATAAGCAACACCCCAAGGAACGTGGGGAAAAACGACAAATTAGGCACATCCGTAGAGGTGGACGAGAAGCGCAACAAAAAAGTAATGAGCACGGTTAATACCCCTAAAAGCAACAGCTCAAGCGAGAAGCGCCGTATAGGACGTTTACCGTAATCTATCCTTCTGTTAAGTAACCGGATGAGGAAAATATCGGCCGCCAGCATCAGGAATGCCACCGGATAATTGGTGAAAATGACCGACACCACATCGCCAAAACTGTAATCATATTCCGACTGAATATGCAGCACGCCTTCAATATAAAGTACCCTGATTAACAATACGGCAAGCGCAAGTATCAGAATTTCATTCAGTGCCTTTACGGTTTTTCGTTTCATGTTTTTTCTTGTTTTTCCTCACAATAAAAAACGTAGCCCAGCCCAGCAGTTCGGTTACCAGCACCGTAGTGATTTGATGGGTAAATTCCGAAAGTGTTTTCAGGTTTTCCGCAATAAGCTGCGCGCCGGCCGTGCCGAG
>JAIRLC010000138.1 GCA_031259645.1 Prevotellaceae bacterium
CAATTTAAAATTCCGATTAGTGAAGGGCGTGCATTCGGCGCCATTCAGGACTTTAAATCCATCCGTTTTGTCCGGATGTTTATGCGTGGATTTACCGACACCACCGTCCTGCGGTTTGCAACTTTGCAATTGGTGCGGGGCGACTGGCGTAAATACACACAGACGTTGCTGCAAGGGCAGGAGGGCACCGCCCAACCCGAAATGACCAATGCCGCTTTTGATATTACATCGTTAAATATTGAAGAAAATTCATTGCGTAGCCCGGTGAACTACGTGTTGCCTCCCGGCACTTCGCGGCAAATTGACCCGGGCCAATATCAGGTGCGGCAATTGAATGAACAAGCTATGATGTTAAAGGTTATTGATCTGGCTGATGGCGATGCGCGTGCGGCATATAAAAACACAAACTTTGATTTCCGCCAGTACCGCCGGCTTAAAATGGATGTGCACGCCGAAGCCATCAGTGGCTACCCGTTGAAAAATAATGACCTTTCGGTGTTTATTCGTATCGGCACGGATTACCGGTATAACTATTATGAATATGAAATACCGTTGTCGCTTACACCACATGGCGTGTATAGCGACAACCAGCGTGAAGAAGTGTGGCGTCCCGAAAACATGCTCGACATTGCGATGGACATCTTCACCGATGCAAAATTGGAACGTAATGCGTTAATGAAGGCGGAAGGCGGCTCTTTGGCTTCGGTATTTGAAAAATTGGATGGGAAAAATATAGTACGGGTCGTCGGCAATCCGAATCTCGGCAATGTGCGTACATTAATGATTGGTATCCGCAATCCTGCCAAGCGCGCCAATCCTGACGACGACGGGTTGGCCAAATCGACCATCGTGTGGGTGAATGAACTGCGGCTTACCAACCTTGACGAAAGCAGCGGCTTTGCCGCCAACGCCCGCATGACGGCGAAGCTGGCCGATTTTGGCAATATTACCGTAGCCGGAAATATGATGACGCCGAACTTCGGAAGTCTGGAATCGAAAATTAACGAACGTTCGCAGGTGTATATGTATCAATATGACATTGCGGCCAATTTGGAATTGGGCATGCTGTTCCCGCGCAGTTTGGGCGTGCGGTTGCCTTTTTTCTTCGGCTTCATGGAAAACTACACCACCCCGAAATATAATCCTTTCGACCAGGATATTTTGCTTAAAGATGCGGTGCGTAATTTGACTTCTTATGAGCGCGATTCTTTATACCGCATGGTGTTGGATTACAAGCAGCGGTTGTCGTTTAACTTCACCAATGTGCGGGTGGCGGCGAATAACATGGAACAAAAAGTTTTTCATCCGTCCAATCTTTCCCTTGGCTTTTCGTATAGCCGTTTGTTTGCACGCAATTCAAAAATTGATCATCAGGAAGACATAAGTTACCATTTTAACATGGCCTATGCCTATAATGTGCAGCCTTTTTATATCGACGTATTCAAAAATGCCGCTTGGTTAAAATCGAAGTACCTGCGCCTGATTGGTGACTTTAACCTGAACCCTTATCCCAATCAATTCAGTTTTACAACCGACATTAACAGGACATACAACGAAGTGCAATTCCGCAGTGTTGTGGCGCCCGAAGTGCAAATTGCGCCCACAGCCGCGAAGGATTTCACATGGGACAGGAATTATAATATGTTATGGGATATTACGCGCTCCTTGAAATTGGAATTTAATGCCAACAACCGCGCGCGGATTGATGAACCGGAAGGCATTATCAACAAAAGGCTCGACCCCGAAGGCTACCGCCATTGGCATGATTCTACATGGACTAATTTCTGGCAGTTTGGACGGAACGTGCAATATTACCATCGTTATGACCTGACATGGACCGTGCCCATCAATAAAATTCCGCTTCTGGAGTGGACGAGCAGCAGGTTCCGCTATGGCGGTACTTACGACTGGCAGGCCGCGCCGATATTGAAAGACGCGACTTATAATCCGGGAAACACCATTTCAAATTCCCGGAACATCATGGCTTCTCTCGATTTTTCATTTGAAACGTTGTACAATAAAGTTCCTTTCCTGCGCCGGGTTAATGATGATTTTTCAGGACGTATCCGGCGGCTTCCTGTAATGGTAGATGTGGTTTATGAAAGCAGGCCGTTAAATTTCACCGCCAACACCAAACGGGCAATTCGCCATAAACTGAATACGGAGCGCGTGAAGGCAACGATTGCGGATGCGGATGGAAAAGAAATAAAAGGCACGGTAGAAATAGTGGATGAGAATACCGTAAGCGTCACGTTAGGCCAGGCGGCGCGGGGCGCTCGTGTTAAAGTAACGGGGCGTGTGCCGAAAAAACAAAACCCGGCGGAATATGCCGGCAAGGCGCTGGTGCGTGCCGCCATGTTGGTGCGTACCCTGTCGATTAGTTACAGCAGCACCGATGCTACAACCTTGCCCGGCTTTACGCCCGGCTCGCAAATTATGGGCATGAATCATGAGAATGGATGGGCGCCCGGTTGGGGCTTTATATTTGGCGAACAGGACGAGGGCTTTGTGGAAAAGGCGCGACGGATGAATTGGCTTTCGCAGGATACGGCCATGATTACCCCGTACAGCATGGCCCACACCAATACATGGGACTTTCGCGCCATGTTGGAACCTTTCCGTGATTTGAAAATAGAACTGAGGGCGCGCCGCAGTTACAGCGAAAACAAATTAAGCTACAATGTGTCTGAGCCAAGTGCACAGCGCCAGATAACGGGCAGTTTTAATATCTCGGTGCTTAGTATCGCTACGGCCTTTGAAAATCCGAAAGCGGAGAATGACTATTATTCCAAAGCCTTCCAAAGATTTTTGGATAACCGCGCTATCGTGGCCGGTCGTTTGGCTCAAAGCAGGGCGGCGGCCTCTTCGGTTTATACCGGAGCGCCCGACGCTAACTCCGAAACAGGATTTCCCAGCGGCTACAGCCCGCTTTCGGCCGAAGTGCTTATCCCGTCTTTTCTGGCAGCCTACACCGGGAGGTCGGCCTACAACGTAACACTAAAGAATTTCTTCAACATTCCCTTGCCCAACTGGCAAATTACATACAACGGATTATCGCGCCTGAAAGCGTTGAAGGACATTGTCACATCGGCCACACTGATGCATAGCTACCAATCCACGTATGCCGTGAACGCTTATACCCTGAACCAGAATTACGACGAAGGAGCAGACGGCTTCAGCTATGTGCGCAATGCCCTGGGTGATTTTATTGCACTGCGCGACATTATGAATGTGGGTATCAGCGAACGTTTTTCCCCTTTGTTTTATGTGGAACTCGGATGGTTTAATGCGCTGTCCACAGGAGCGGAGTGGAATAAAACGCGCTCGATAGGATTGAGCATGGCAAACAACCAAATTACGGAAAACCGTACCGATGAATGGCGGCTATGGCTGGGATATACCTTCAGGGAATTTCCCGTATTGTTCACCTTTATGTCCAACCGCTCAAGTAAGGCGAAAACGATGTTGCGCATGCAGGCTGCGCTTTCGGTACGCGACGACATGTACATTTTGCGTAACATCGCACCGGATAATTCGGGGCTTCCGCAACTCGCCGACGGTAAACAGACAATTACCATCAAATGTTCTGCGGATTATACGGTAAGCAGTAACATTATGCTCCGCCTGTTTTTCGACCGGACAGTGAACACCCCGCGCGTTTCGACTGTTGGAACGGCAAATACCATGGCCGGTTTGAGCATAAACATATTATTGGCGCAATAAATGGAAATAAAATATAAATCTTAAATATTAATGTTATGAATATTCCTGAAAATTTAAAGTACACGAAAGACCATGAGTGGGTGCGTGTAGAAGGCAATATCGCGGTGGTGGGCATTACCGATTATGCGCAAAGCCAGTTGGGCGATATTGTATTTGTTGATGTGCAAACCGTAGGCGAAACCCTGGAACAGGGCGATATGTTTGGCGCCATTGAAGCGGTGAAAACAGTGGCCGACGCCTATATGCCGTTATCGGGCGAAGTGTCGGAATTTAACACGGCGCTGGAAAACGCGCCGGAATTGGTGAACAAAGACCCCTATGGAGAAGGCTGGATGGTGAAAATTGAAATGGCCGACCCTGCGCAAATTGAGGGCCTGCTCACGCCCGATGACTACAAGAAACTCATTTAACCCCGCTAACGATGACACAGGAAGACCAGTTTAAAAATCTGATTGCCCACGCCAAGGAATACGGCTTTATTTTTCCGTCGAGTGAAATATATGACGGATTAAGTGCGGTGTATGACTATGGGCAATTGGGCGTAGAGTTGAAAAATAATATCAAGCGCTACTGGTGGGACGCCATGGTGCGCCTTCACGAAAATATCGTAGGCATTGATTCGGCTATTTTCATGCATCCGCGGATATGGGAGGCCTCCGGACACGTGGGCGCGTTCAATGATCCGCTGATTGACAACAAGGATTCGAAAAAACGCTACCGCGCCGATGTGCTGGTGGAAGAATACCTCGCGAAAATTGAGGAAAAAATCAATAAAGAAATAGAAAAAGGCCGCAAAAAATTCGGCGACACTTTTGATGAAACACAGTTCAGGGCTACCAATCCGAATGTGCAACGCAACGTACAGAAGGCCGGGGAAGTCTCAAAACGCCTGAATGAGGCGCTGAATGCGAATGACCTCGTGGCCTTGAAACAATTGATTGTTGATTGCGAAATTGCGTGTCCCGTTTCAGGTTCGCGTAATTGGACGGATGTGCGCCAATTCAACCTGATGTTCAGCACGCAAATAGGCAGCGTGAGCGAAGACGCCAATGTGATTTACCTGCGCCCCGAAACCGCGCAGGGTATTTTTGTGAACTTCCTGAATGTACAAAAAACCGGCCGGATGAAAATCCCGTTCGGCATTGCACAAATCGGAAAAGCGTTCCGGAACGAAATTGTAGCGCGCCAATTCATTTTCCGCATGCGTGAATTTGAACAAATGGAAATGCAGTTTTTTGTGCGGCCGGGCGAAGAATTGAAATGGTTTGAATATTGGAAAGAAGCCCGTTTGCGCTGGCACAAATCGTTGGGGCTGGGCGATGGAAAATACCGTTTTCACGATCATGAAAAATTGGCGCACTACGCCAATGCGGCTACCGACATTGAATTTGAATTTCCGTTCGGGTTCAAGGAACTCGAAGGTATTCACTCACGCACCGATTTCGATTTGAGGCGTCATCAGGAGTTTTCGGGACGCAAGCAACAATACTTCGACCCCGAAACCAACGAGAGCTATGTGCCCTACGTGGTGGAAACCTCCATTGGGTTAGACCG
>JAIRLC010000010.1 GCA_031259645.1 Prevotellaceae bacterium
CGCGCCCCACCCGCGCCGAAGTGAGCGACGTGGCCAATGCCATTTACCAACGTGCGGACGCCATCATGCTGAGCGGCGAAACCGCCTACGGGCAACATGCCGTAGAGGCCGTAAAAGTGATGTCGAAGATTGCGTATGAAATTGAACAGCATCTGCACCCGCTGCTCGACATTCACCTGTCGCACGTCACCGCGCCGGTGGCCTACACGCTGGCGCACATGCTGGTTGACGCCACCAACAACCTGCCGATAAAGGCGCTGATTTGCGACACGATGTCGGGACGCACGGCGCGTTACCTGTCCGCGTACCGACCCAGCGTACCCATTTTTGCAAAATGTTATGAACAGCACATCATGCGCGAGCTCGCCCTTTCTTACGGCGTGCACTGTTCGATGATGGAAAAGCGAAAAAGTAACGACGATCTGGTCAAAGAGGCGGTAAAAACGTTGATCGAGAGCCACGACATCACCCTCGACGATATGGTGGGCATCATAGCCGGGCGGTTTAACACAGACCGCAGCGCCTCATTCGCCGAAATCAACGACGCACAACACTTATTAATTAACAATTAACAATTAATAATTAACAATTAGT
This sequence comes from Prevotellaceae bacterium, assembly GCA_031259645.1. Lineage (GTDB taxonomy): Bacteria > Bacteroidota > Bacteroidia > Bacteroidales > UBA932 > JAIRLC01. The sequence goes on from JAIRLC010000010.1 coordinate 595, forward strand.
TCTTAACTCTTAACTCGAAGTAGCGGCAATAAGGCTGCAAGCCACATTCAAGGCATTTGGGTTTCCGGGCTACACACACGTAGCGGCCGTGTAGAATAAGCCAATGATGGGCAATAGGCCGCAACTGTGAAGGGATATACTGCGTAAGTTGTTTTTCGGTTTCCAGCGGTGTAGTAGCGTCTGCAAGCCCCAAGCGGTTGGCAATACGGAACACGTGGGTATCCACAGCAATCACCGGACGATTATAAACGACCGAGGCAATGACGTTCGCCGTTTTACGACCTACGCCGGGCAAGCGTTGCAACGTTTCCACATCCGACGGCACGCGGCCTTCAAACTCGCCAACCAGCATGGTGGCCATGCCTTGCAGGTGTTTCGCTTTGTTGTTGGGGTACGACACCGAGCGAATATAACCATAAATTTCCCCGACATCGGCCGCAGCTAATTTTTGAGGCGTAGGAAAACGCTTGAAGAACGGCGGCGTGACCATATTCACCCGCTTGTCGGTACACTGTGCCGAAAGAATTACCGCCACCAACAATTCATAAGGATTCTTGTAGTGCAGCTCCGACTCGGCCACAGGCATGTTCTCAGCAAACCACGCCAATATTTTTTCATACCGCGCTTTCTTCGTCATAAGCGTTATTCCAATAAACCGTCGAAATCAATTTCCACCTCATTGTTCAGTACGTAAAGCTCATTATTTTCACATCTGATTGTACGCGCCGGATATTTTTTCATTAACGCATAGTTGTGCGTAGCCATAATCACCGAGGGGCCTTCCTGCCGGTTAATATCAAGCAGAATATTGATAATATCATCGGAAGTTTCAGGGTCGAGGTGTCCGGTGGGCTCGTCGGCAATAATAAGTTGCGGATTATTCAGCAAAGCCCGCGCAATAGCCACCCGCTGCTGTTCGCCTCCCGACAGTTGGTAAGGCATCTTGCGGGCTTTCCGTTTAAGCTCCACCTTATCCAACACGTTCATGATTTGCTCGTTGATTTGCGTACGGTCTTTCCATCCGGTAGCTTTCAGCACAAAGGAAAGGTTGTCATACACCGAGCGGTCGGACAACAGTTGGAAATCCTGAAAGACCACGCCCATCTTGCGTCGCAGCATGGCCACATCCCTCATTCTTAAGTGCCTCAAATCATAACCCACCGACATGGCATAGCCTTTCAACGGCACAAGTTCTGCGTGTATGGCCTTAATAAGCGTAGTTTTACCACTGCCCACTTTGCCGATAAGATACACAAATTCCCCTTTTTCTATTTGCAGCGTCACCTCCGTCAAAACAGGCGTATCTTCCTGAAAAATACTCACCTGACGGAAATCAACAATAAAATTTGAGTCCATAAACGGGTTCATTTAAAATCATCAACAAACATACGCAAAACTTTTCACGTAATAAAGTTTTTTCGTAGCTTTGTGCCTTATAAACTTGTTTTATGCATTACCGGGTCTTCTTTTTTCTTCTTATGGTTTCTCTTTTTTCCTTTTCTATCCTCGCTGCCCAGGATATAAAAAAGGAAATTAAGGAAATTAAAGGGCTTCAAAGATCCAACATAGAGCTGAAAAAGCCCGGCTCACAAGAACCGGCTAAAATGGAAAGATCCGACACGTCAAAAGAGATCCAAAAGGGCGACAACGACGAAGTATCCAAAGAAAAAGAAGCGCCGGGGGAAGCGGGAACAAAGGACACAAAAGAGCCTCAGGAGGAAAAAGAAAAAGTAGAACAACTCGAAAGTTTTATGTTCGACCGGTCGATAGTAAAAGACCGGATTTTTACATGGCAAGTAAACCGTTACCTGAACAAGCCGGTGATGGGGCACATAGACACAACCATTAATGATCACCGCGTCGATTTCCCTTTTTATAAAAAGGACATGGGCGCTACTTATTTAGGTGTTTCGGGCTCGGCCGCCCTGACACTCGATTATTTTCAACGGCCGGTGCATGAATTTATGTACCCCCTCGCAACTTACGATGCTTACAGGTTAACCCCCGATAACATTCAATTTTATAATACCCGTGCGCCCTACACGCGGTTTATTTACAACGGCACATTATTCACAAGCCAAACTTTTGACCAAACTGATATTGAAGTACTGCATACGCAAAATATCACGCCCGAATGGAATATGGGTTTAATGTACCGCCGTTACGGGGCAAGGGGATTGTTGCAAAATGAAGCCACCGACACCCGGACGTTCACCCTCTTCACCTCATATTCGGGGAAACGTTATGCCGCCCACGCAGGATACATCTTCAACCGGTCGGAAAACAAACACAACGGCGGAGTGAGTAACGACGGCGATGTGCGCGACACGCTGATGGATGCGCGCGTGATACCGGTAAACTTGCAACAAGCCGCTGAAAAAGCCGCCTCCAACACTTTTTTCCTGACACACAGTTACGGTATTCCGCTAAACTTCTTTCGCAAGGATGCGGACTCTCTCCGCGCCGGCGAAGGAACCATGGTATATTTTGGAAACTCGATGGAATATACCACCGCCTACCGCAACTACACCGACGCCATTGCACTTACCGATTCGACAGGAAGGGATTATTACCGCAATGTATTCAATATCGACTCTACCATGTCGCGGGATACGATGCACACCTCGCTGTTTGACGCCCGGATATTCACCAGCCTGCAACCCTTTGCGCCGGATTTTATTATCTCGAAAATCGAAGGCGGGATTGGTTACCGCTATCTGTCAAACTATTTCTTTAAGCCCGATGATTATTTACGGCCTATCAATAATGCTACGCAAAATAATGTGTATGTTTATGCCAATGCTTTGGGCGTATTCCGCCGGTATCTCTCGTGGTCGGCCTTTGTCCGTTATGATGTAACGGGATTCAACAAAAACGATTTGTTTTTTAAAGCCGATGCATCCCTTTCGATTTTTCCATTGCCGAAAGGCATACACCTGCGCGGCAGTTTCAGCATCGATCTGCACACGCCCGACTATTTCCTGCAGCATTATTATTCAAACCACCTGATGTGGAACAATGCGTTTAATCAAACCATAGAAAATAAAATACAAGTGTCGCTTGATGTGCCCGACTGGAAAACATCCTTATCGTTTGGTCATGCGCTGCTCTCCTCGCCGGTGGTGTTCGACACGCTGGCCACACCTGTACAGTATAACGAAGCGGTAAGTATTTTTTCGGCAACCCTGAAAAATAGTTTTCAATTTTGGTTATTCCATCTCGACACACGGTTGTTGTTTCAATATTCCTCGCACCAGCACATCGTGCCTTTGCCGCTGGTGAGCGCCAATGCCGCTTTTTACAGCGAGTTTGAACTGGTGAAAAAAGTACTGTTGATGCAATTGGGCGTGGACGCCTATTACAACACAAAATATTATGCCTACGGCTACAACCCCGCTGCCGGAGCTTTTCATTTGCAAGACAAACGTGAAATAGGGAACTTCCCTTACATTGATGTGTTTGTAAATATGAAATGGAAACGCGC
>JAIRLC010000011.1 GCA_031259645.1 Prevotellaceae bacterium
GATTTATCGGGCATCATGGTGTTTTACGCCAACACTTGTACGCCCGCGTTTAAGCAAGCTCCGAATTCCGTGCGTGTGCCAATTAATATTACGGACAACGATTTTGCGCTTACTGACGATTATGGCAACATGTGTTATGGCGATTCGGTGTATGCCACGTTCCAGTTGCTGGACGATCATTATTCCAATCCTTCGCCGTGCGATACAATCCAGTATTTAGATGTGCTCAGCGGACATAGCGTGATCAGGCAAATCAGAACAAGTCCTACGGAAAAGATGCTGGTATTCGCTCCTTTCACCGGCCTTTACGATACGATAAAAGTAAAAGCGAAAGGAAGCTTGGTTGGCGTGGAAGAAGACTTCAAGCTCTTTTTGCGAAAGCCGAAATCGCCTGATATACAATCGGATCCTGTATGTAAAAATACCGCTGCTTCTTTTACGGTTAGTGCCGATTGTTGCGATACGATATACAACGTAGAATGTCCTGACATCAATGACATTCTCCTCAGCCGCGGATCGCAAGAATGGACTATGTACGTGCCGGATCTGCCGAATACCACTTCGTTTCAATGCCAGGTAACCTATTTTTCCAAACTTCAAAATGATACTGTAAAAAATTTCTCGATTAATCACACGCTACAGGTATGGACAGACCCGCCGAAGCTGTCGGTTTCCTTAATGCACAACAACAGCATCCTTCCATTCGATGAGACGACCCAAAATTTATGTCTGGGGGATTCGCTTCTTTTTACCTTCTCCACCCCGCACAACTGTGATACTATTACCGGTATAACATGGTTGCAAAACAGCGGCACACTAAATTATGAAAGCCCACACACCCATACCTTTATCGTAAAACCAACACAGGAAGGCGACAATACTTACAGGGCCAAGGTACAATACAAGCATCCTAAGGGAACGACAAATCCTTATATAGAAATTACATATATCGTACAGGTAAAACGCCGTCCCCGCCTGTTTATAAACCCCAATCCACCCGACACGCTAAAATATTGTTACCCGGATGACGCTCCCTTGAATTTAAACCAACCAGCTCCTACGGACGCTATTATTGATTACAATTTCGTGGCCTCCGGTCCCGGTATGGTGAATTTTGTGCCTAACGGCCTTCCTTCTTTTAAACCCACCGTAACCGGCAATTATGTGGTTGAAGCAAATTACCTGTATATGTGTTCAGAAATGAATACCACGCTTACACAGGGCAAAGTGCGCATTGTGGTAAATAAGATGACCACAGCCTATATTATTACGCCGCCCAGTGAAGGATTCTGTGAATTATCGGGTATTACCATAGAAAGTTTTACCATAAAAAGTTCCGACGAAACCAACGAAGGCATCAACTTGAGATGGAAACATGACGGTAATACTATCACTTTCCCTTTCAAGCCGCCGGCAGGCACTTACACCCTCACTGCGTTTATTGACAATGCCTGCTATCCCTCCAATAGTCCACAAACGCATAGCATCTCCAACGTGCGTGTAGTTCCTGTTCCTGAAGTGAAAGTCATGCCCGACATTACCGTGTGCCGCGGCGATTCCGTAGCGCTCGAAGTGGTGCCCGGCAGTTTTGTGGGTGACACCCTGATATGGAGGTTCCTGTCAGGTAAAATCACCAAAGACACCGTAAAGATTGATACTACTACTACTTTCCGGGCACACGCAAGCAATGCCTGCCGCCCCATTTCTAAAGGCCTTTCCGTTTATGATGAGGTAACCGTGTCCTGCATGCCGGACGCTGCCGTGCAGCTCATGCCCGATACGTCGGCATGTCTATACGATGAGATATGGCTCCGGGTGGTACAAAAAGAAGGCGATGTCATTAGCTGGAGCAGCAGCCACCATAACTATATACCTGATGAAGGGGAAGGTATCACGGTACTAGTTGACGGGAACGAAACATACACGGCCGTAATCACCAACCAGTGTGGCAGTTACTCCGCCAGCTTGAATGTTGAGGCGCTGTATTTGCCTTCTGTGACAGTAAAAAGCGATACGGCTATTTGTCACGGCGCGTTTTTAAATTTTTCGGACTGCCTCATTGGTACCGCTTATGGCATTACGTTGCAGTGGAGGCCGGGACAGGGCGCCATCCTTACCGAACCGGGGAGATATATTACCGACTCCGATATTTACATTGCAACCGTCTCTACGGAAAAATGCGGGAGCGATAGCGATACTATATACGTAAATGTTTATCCTCCGTTGATACTGCTGCCCGACAATAGCAATTTGCCCCGTTACAACAACCAGGATCCTTATGATATAAGTTTCCAAACGTTGCAGGCCGTACCTCCCCTATCCTATTCCATAAGCGGAGCGTTCCCGCCGGGCCTTACCATGATAAACGGGCGCATTTCCGGCAAACCCGTGTTAGGCCCTTATGATTATAATACCCACCACTTACAGGTATCCGTCACTGACGGACATCAATGTCAAACATCGAGAGAATATATATTGGCTCCGGAATGGAAAGCGGCCACCGTGCTGTTACCTGTGGGCAACGCCGAAAATGCCGTATTCCTTCCCGGATATAACCTGGAAGTGTATAACCGCAACGGCTTGTTGCTGCATAAAGGAATGGGATGGAATGGCGTGTGGAATAATACTTTTGTTCCGTCGGGCACGTATTTCTATAATGTAAAAATATTAATTGATGACAGACCCGAAGATCGTATGGGGTATGTCGTAGTAATGTATTATTAAGTAAATGAACATGGTGCGGATTAAATGTGTTATCGTAATGGGATTGATGGCGTTCAGCTTGCAGGCGAACGCACAGGGGCAGGGGTATATCGATATCGGCCAAAAATGGTTGTACCGCCCATTCATTAATCCTGCGGTTACTGGTAATACGCCATTTCTGGAATTGAACTTGTTTGCACGGCAACAATGGATAGGCGTAGAGGGCGCTCCTTCGACTCAAATTCTCTCCGGACATTCTTTTTTCCCCACTATCAATTCGGGCATCGGGCTCACGGTGGTCAATGAATTTATCGGGATTTTCCACACTATCGACATAAAACTCGCCTACGCTTATCACATCCTGTTAGACCGGGACGTAGCCATAAGTTTCGGCCTTGCCGGCAATGCGACGTGGATGTACCGCGACGATTCAAAAATCGTTTATCAAGCTCCTCCCGCCGTACCGCCGCCGCCTTTTCAGACAACCGTGCTCCCGAATTTCGACGCAGGAGTAGAAATACGCAACGCATGGCTGAAGGTCGGACTGTCGGCTATTCACCTGATTGACTCGCATAGCGACTCCAACAATCCGGACAATTTCGGGTACAATACTCCGGACGCTGGACGTACTTTCTACGCGTATGCCACCTCCCGCGTGGAAGCCGGCACTTATTTTGCGGTCAGCCCTTCCCTGTTGGGCTCCTTAAACCACGGGTTTTATGACGGAGAGGCCGGCGCCATGTTTTTTTTCAAACGATTGCGACAAAAGAATAACCTGGTGCGGTTACGCACGCGATACAGCGACACGTATGATTTCTTATGGGCAGGCGCGTTCATGCGGTTTAGCGGCACGCTGGCTATGATGGCAGGCGTCAGTATTACCGAACAATGGCGCGTGGGCTACGCTTATGAATATACGTTCCGGTTCCGGCAAATACATTGGGCAAATTCACACGAGATTATGCTGTCGTGGCGCTTGCCGCCCCTGCAGCACGGCGCGCGGAAATATCTCTGCGAAGACTGCTAATACATAAAAAAACGCGAGATTTTTAATCCCGCGCGGTGCTAACGCCCCCAGGCTGTTATTCCCCTGCCCCTTTATCCCTCAGGTTTGATAGTCCTTTATCCCAAAGAACACTGCCCCAAAACTATATCTTTTTCACAAATGATTAAAATGTGGGCGCTAACTTTATGTTTTTCGGTCATTATTCAAATTAGTCGTAACTTTCCTACACAGAAATACTAAAAGTTAGCGCCAACAAGCAATAAAAAGAACGACATTTTACCTTTAAGCAAATATCGTGCCAATTCTTATAATTACAAATGTTAAAATCTATTATGGGGTGATTTTTTTAAAACTGGTCTTCGTCCGACACGGTTAATTTCTTACGCCCACGGCGGCGGCGGGCTGCCAGCACACGACGGCCGTTTGCGGTGGCCATACGTTCACGAAATCCATGTTTATTGCGACGTTTACGCTGCGACGGTTGAAAGGTACGTTTCATATCTTCAAAAAATTGGACTGCAAAGGTAATAAACTATTTTTAATCTGCCAAAATAAAAACCATTTACCGGGCGAAATAAACAATTTTCTTGGTTTCAAAAAACTCATTGTCAAACCATTGTTTTATTTCCACCATAACCGGCGGCGTGTCCGGCAGTTTTTTTGCGGCAGCGGCTATTTCAGCGGTTAAATCGCCTCCTTTGAGGCAAATAATACCGCGAGGCCCGTTTAACGCGCCGGCAGGCCGGAGGCGCGGCCACACCCAGTCTATAAAATCCGGCAGGTTGGTTACCGCACGGCTTACCACCACATCAAAACTTCCGGGGACCTGTTCCACGCGGCTGCACAGGGGTGTTACATTTTGCAAACCCAGCGCATCTGTGATGGCCTGCACTACTTTTATTTTTTTGGCAATAGCGTCTACAAGAGTGAAATGACAGCCGGGGAAAAGAATAGCCAGCGGAATACCCGGAAATCCGCCGCCTGTGCCCGCATCCATCACGGAAGCGCCGCAGGGGAAGTTGCAAAACCGGGCAATAGCTAAGGAATGGAGAATGTGGTGCACTTCGAGGGCGTCAATATCTTTTCGCGACACCACATTGATGCGGCTGTTCCATTCGGCATACAGCGCCGGCAACTGCTCAAAACGGCGGCGCTGCACAGCGTCAAGTTCCGGAAAATAACGGGCGAGTTCCGGCAGGTTCATCGGTAATTGACATTTTGTTTACGATAACTTGTTGACGTGGAAACCAGTAACAGGTAAAAAAGCGGGAATACCAAGTCCCACAGCAGCAGCATGAGTAATAATCCCCTTTCGCCCAAACGGCGCTGCACGCGAAAGAACACCAAGAGCTGAAGCAACATACGAAAGAGGACAACGCCTGCCAAGAGGGGCAGCATCATCGGATGTTCACAAAAATGGATGAGCATGGCCGTCATGGTCACAAAGAAAACCAGCCGGTAGAGGGCTTCCGCCAATTCGGGATACCGTGAGCCTTTTTCACATAAAGCAAACGAGCGTATTTCCTCGCGCCGTTCCCTGCGCCAGCGTTCGCCGGTAATTCGCAGGGCGCTCACATTCACCGCTTCCGGCGCCACGGCCACCGCCGTGTTGTCGTGTGTGGCCACTTTGTTAATAAAGACACAATCCTCGCGCAGGTTGCCGGTAATCCGGATATCAAACCCTTTATGTTCAAAAAAGAGTTGCTTCCGGTAGGCTAAATTGCTTCCGACTCCCATGTAGGGCTTATGTTTCAACGCCTTGCCCAGATAGTGCAAAGCCCGCATCAGCCGGTCGGCGCGTATCCACCGCCGGTTGTTGGTCAATCGCGTGTATCCCAGCACCACTTCTGTTTTTGGGGAGAACCGGCTTGCCATGCGGCGCAGCCAATAAGGCCCCGAAGGGTAGCAATCGGCGTCAAGAAACAGTAACAGGTCATACCGCGCCGCTTTAATTCCCACGCCCAGCGCCATTTTTTTATTATGTTTGAACACCTCATCCTTCACAATGGTGCGAAATATCAGGTTGGGATATTTTTCCTGCATGGAGGCCAACAGGATTTCCGAATCGTCTTCCGAACAATCATTCACCACTATAACTTCAAATTCAGGATATTCCTGCGCCAACACGTGAGGCAGGTTTTGTCCCAATGCCACTTCTTCATTCCGCGCACAGATAATGACCGACACCGGTTGCAGGTGCGCCTCCTCTTCATTTTTCCCGTCGCGCGGCGCAGGCGTCCCACGGCGAAAAAAAGCAACACGGCCAAAAACACCCAGCCAGTAATAAAGTTGAGCGACAAAGGCGAAAAACGCTATTATGATTATAATCTTTTCAAATAAAGAGAAATAAGACAACAATTGCTCCATGATGTTATCATAAAATTTATGCAAGTTATGTATTTATTTTCAAATCTGCCTATCTTTGTTTGTTAAAACCGGAAAAAAAGCATGACTTTTGACATCCTATCGGCTGATACTGAAAGCGCTGCCCGTTGCGGCGTATTTCACACCGCCCACGGCAGCGTGCATACGCCTATTTTTATGCCCGTAGGCACCGTGGGCAGTGTAAAAGGGGTATTTCATCGCGACCTGATTAATGAAGTAAAAGCCGAGATTATTTTGGGCAATACGTATCATTTATACCTGCGGCCGGGAACGGACATTTTACAGCAGGCCGGCGGGCTGCACAAATTTATTGCCTGGGACAGGCCTGTTTTGACCGACAGCGGCGGGTATCAGATATTTTCACTGGCGGAGAACCGTAAACTCGACGCATCGGGGTGCACGTTCCGCTCGCACATCGACGGGTCGAGGCACACGTTCACGCCCGAAAGCGTCGTAGATATTCAGCGGCGCATCGGGGCCGATATCATCATGGCGCTCGACGAGTGTCCGCCGGGCACTGCCGGGTACGATTACGCCAAAAAATCGCTTACCCTCACCAAGCAGTGGCTGGAGCGGTGTATGGCGCGCATGCAAACCACCGCGCCGCTGTATGGGTACGAGCAGGCGCTGTTCCCCATCGTGCAGGGTTGTGTGTACCGCGACCTGCGCCTCGAAGCGGCCGAACACGCCGCCGCGCTCCATGCGGACGGCTACGCCATCGGCGGCCTTTCGGTAGGCGAGCCCGCCGAGGTGATGTATGAAATGATTGAAACCGTAACGCCTGTTTTACCTTACCCTAAACCCCGCTATTTGATGGGCGTGGGCACGCCGGTGAATATTCTCGAAAGCATCGCGCGGGGCGTCGACATGTTCGACTGTGTGATGCCTTCGCGCAACGGACGCACCGGCATGTTATTCACTTCCGAAGGGGTCATCAACATCAAAAACCGGAAGTGGGCCAATGACTTTTCGGTTATCGACCCTGACGGCCACGCTTTTGTTGACGGCGCGTACAGCAAGGCGTACCTGCGCCACCTGTTCGTTTCGGGCGAGATGCTTGGGCCGCAAATTGCCAGCCTCCATAACCTGTCTTTTTATTTATGGCTGGTGGGCGCCGCCCGCGAACAAATCGCCGCCGGCACGTTTATGCCATGGAAAAATAAAATGGTTAAAAAATTAATTCGCAGACTTTAATTTAAAATTTGAACTTCATGCGCTTCAAACCCACGCTTATTGATCGTTATATCATCAAAAAGTTTATCGGCACCTACCTCTTCGCACTGGCGCTGATCAGCGTCATTGTCATTATTTTCGACATCAGCGAAAAGATTGACGATTTTGTGGAAAAAAAAGCGCCGCTTTACGATATTATATTTCGCTATTACCTCAATTTTATTCCTTTTCTGGTGAACATGTTCAGCTCGCTGTTTGTGTTTATCACGGTTATCTTTTTCACTTCAAAAATGGCCGGCCACAGTGAAATTATTGCCATGCTGTCGGGCGGCGTAAGTTTCAAGCGGCTGATGTATCCTTATTTTCTGTCATCGCTTGTCATTTTTGTGTTCAATTTGCTGTTCAACCTTTTTATCATCCCGCCGGCCAATGCCGAACGGCTCGATTTTCAAGAGCAGTATATCAAAAATCCCTTCAGCAATACAAACCGGAACATTCACTTTCAGGTGGAGCCCGGCGAGTATGTGTATATCGAATCGTTCACGACCTGGAACAATACCGCCCACAAGTTTTCGCTCGAAAAGTTCGACGGGCAGCGTTTGGTGTCGAAGCTGCAATCGGAGCAGGCCGTGTGGGACACGTCGTTCAACGGCTGGCGGGTGCGCAATTATTACCTCCGGCAGTGTTTTGACTCGACGGAGGTCATTACCCGCGGCAGCCGGCTCGACACGGTGATCAACATCACGGCCAGCGACCTGCGCCGGCGCAAGGATTTGTATGAGTCGATGAATTATTCCCAGTTGAACGATGAAATCGACTTGTTGAAGTTGCGGGGTGATAACAGCGTCAAATTCGCCCTGATTGAAAAGAACAAACGGATGACGGTGCCGTTTTCGGTGTTTATCCTCACGCTCATAGGGGTGTCGCTGTCGTCGCAAAAAGTGCGGGGCGGCATCGGGCTAAAAATAGGGTTAGGCATCGGGTTGAGTTT
>JAIRLC010000013.1 GCA_031259645.1 Prevotellaceae bacterium
ACTGCCTGCATATTTTCGACAGCGACGTCAGGCGGTTTGTGCCCCAAAAGCACGAAGACAAGGTGCCGCACGTGGGGTGGAATACGCTCTCCGGCACGCGCAGCCCCCTGTTCGGCGAGGCGCTGGAAGGCCGCTTCGTGTATTTCGTCCACAGCTATTATGTGCCGCTAAACCCTTGCACGGTAGCCGCCACCGACTATATTCTTCCGTTCAGTGCGGCGCTGCACAAGGATAACTTCTATGCCGTGCAGTTCCACCCCGAGAAATCGGGTGCGGCGGGCGAAGCCATCCTGAAGAATTTCCTCTGTCTTCCCGGAAACTAAGAACTATTTTCCATTTGTCTATTATCTAAAAGTCCATGTTCTATTGTCTGACATTTTTTATACATCATACTTCATACATTAACCCCGTTCTCCGTTTTCAAAGATTTTTTGTAACTTCGCACACTGAATAATATGGAGAACGGTTTGTTATGAGTATTGTAGCTATTGTAGGACGCCCGAATGTGGGGAAATCAACTTTGTTTAACCGTCTGGTGGGCATGCGGCAGGCCATTGTGGATGAGGTGGCCGGCGTTACGCGCGACCGCCATTACGGTCGCTCCGACTGGAACGGTCGCGAATTTTCGGTCATCGACACCGGCGGCTATGCCGTGAACACCGATGATGTGTTTGAAGAAGAAATCCGCAAGCAGGTGCTGCTGGCTATCGACGAGTCCGACCTTATTCTATTCATGGTTGATGTCACCACAGGCGTCACGGATTTTGACGCCGTCATGGCCGGCATCCTGCGGCGCAGCAAAAAACCGGTACTGCCCATTGTAAATAAAGTGGACAACCTTGAACGCTCCTACGACGTTCATGAATTTCATTCGTTGGGGCTTGGCGCGCCGTGGGCTGTTTCGTCGATGAGCGGCTCCGGCACCGGCGACCTCATGGATGAAATAATGAAACACCTGCCGGAAGATGAAATGCCGGATGTGGAAAAACAATTGCCGCACATCGCCATTGTGGGAAAACCAAACGTGGGCAAGTCGTCGTTAACCAATGCCCTGTTGGGCGAGGAGCGGCACATCGTAACGCCGGTGGCCGGCACCACACGCGATGCGGTGAGTGCGTATTACAACAAATTCGGCTATGAATTTATGCTGGTCGATACGGCCGGCCTGCGCAAGAAAACAAAGGTGAAGGAGAACCTCGAATTTTATTCGGTGATGCGCTCCGTGCGCGCCATTGAAAACGCAGATATATGTGTGCTGATGCTCGACGCCACGCAGGGCGTAGAAGCACAGGACATGAGCATCTTTAATTTAATTTACAGGAATAAGAAAGGATGCGTGGTGGTGGTGAACAAGTGGGATTTGGTAGAGAAAGAAACCAACACCATGAAAGAGCACCGGGAAGCGGTGTTGGAGCGCTTGGCGCCCTTCACCGACGTGCCTGTGATTTTTACTTCCGTTACCGGCAAGCAGCGTATTTTCGACGTGTTGCAAATGGCGGCAAAAGTGTATGAAAACCGTATGCGCCGCATTCCCACTTCGCAGTTGAACGAAGCCATCTTGCAGGAGATTGAAAATTATCCGCCGCCGTCTATCAAAGGGAAATATATCCGTATAAAATATGTGACGCAATTGCCTACGCCGTCGCCCTCTTTTGCGTTTTTCTGCAACCTCCCGCAATATGTGCGTGAAGATTACAAGCGATTTCTCGAGAATAAACTCCGGCAACATTTTGAATTTACCGGTTGTCCCATGCAAGTATTTATGCGAAAAAAATAGGCAACAATGTGCCGGTGATTATAGTGCTACTCCGCCTTATGTAAACAAATGGTGAAGCAGGCCCCGCCAAGTGTTGATGGACTGTAATTGATGCTGCCACCGTAGTTTTCCATGATATTACGACAGATAAAAAGACCTAATCCGCTACCGCAACTCTTCGTAGTGAAATTCGGTGTAAACAGTTTCACTTGCTCTTCTTCCCTTATACCGCATCCGTTGTCTTCCACCATTATATAATACCGGTCGTCCTGTTCATAAAGCGTCATGATAATTTGTCCGTTTTCCTTCTTGTCTATCGCTTGTATGGCGTTGGTCAGAATATTCATGAATACCCTGTTGAGTTGCTCGGGGCGTATCTCCACGTTAGCCGGCGCTACTTGTGATTGAATGGTGAACGTGATGTTCGGGTAATTATTAAACAGCGACATTTGCTCTTTTATCACGGTGTTTAAATCAATAATGGTCGTGGATTCTTGCTGGCCGATTGTGGCGAATGATGAAAATTCGGAAGCTGTTTTCGACAAAGTTTCTATTTGCTCCAGCCATGTATTTAACACTTCTTCGAAATGTATTTGCCACCCCGGCGCATTATTGTGCTTCATACGTATAAGATGCTGTATGCTGAGTCGCATAGGCGTGAGCGGGTTTTTAATTTCATGGGCAATCTGTTGTGCCATATCTCTCCATGCACTTTCGCGTTCGGCTTGCGCAAGTTTCCGGCTATTATTATCAAGTATCGTAATCATTTCGTTGTACGAACGTATCAAATCGCCCACCTCATCGGGCGAGCTGTATTCTATCGGCTCAAGCTTTCCGCTACGCTCGAAACTCTTTATGTTATGGCGAATGATACTGAGTGGCCGCGTAATTTGATTTGAAAGCGTCATACTTAGGATAAACGCAATAATAATAAGGAGAATGTAAACATTGGCATAGGAAGTAATAATCGTTGAAATGTCTTCCGTCATTTCTTTTTGGTTGATAAAATAAGGCAAATTAATATAGGCATTGAGTTGCCCACTCCGGTTGTAATGACATACATATACCGACATGTAGTCAAGTTCTCCAATCCGCTCCCGGAGAATAACTTGTGAGGTCTCTCCTTTCTCAAGCGCCCGCATGGCCTCAGAGTTCATCCGAATACTTTTCATGTGCTTGTTGAAAAATTCAGGTATCGATGATATCAGTAATTTCCCTTGTGTGTCGTACATGTTGATGTCAATGTCAAAACTGTTGGAAATACGTATCAGTATATCCGATAATTCGGGCGTGTTTTGAATATTGCACAGTTGCAACGTGTTTAATTCATGATTTAGAATGGCCAACGTGGATTTAATGCGTCCGGTAATCTGCCGGCTATTGTTGGTTTTATACTGTGCAATATTGTAAATCAGACTTCCGGTACAAACCGCCACCAGTGAGAAAATAACAAGACCGAGTAATGACAGGGTGATTTTACGCCGTAGCGCATTGTTACTCCATACCCACTGCAGCCGCCATCCCGCAAAATGCAAGAATGTATAGAACAAAAAACCAAAAAACAGAAACAAATAAGAATACGCTGCCGCATAATTTATCAACGTATCTTCTTCGTGGCTGAGTATAACATTATATTCATCGTTAACTTTATATACATAATGAACATATCCGTTCTGTTTAAATATTTCTGTAAACCTGTTAATATTCCATTGTTCGCCAAGGTTCCAGTAGTAATTGAAACTGCCACTCGATTGTGACAGCGTTTTATTAAAAAACAGGGCATAAGAATAATTGGAAGGCAAAGAAAAATTTGGATTTATTTTTTCCTCATCGTGTTGTATGGCCAGCTTATATGCCCATATAGCATTCCGCTGCTGGTCGAATTGCATGGTGTATTTATTAACGAAATAGGAGGTGTAAATCGAAAGCAGCAATATATAGAGAATAGCAAAGGTTTGTTTTTTCCATGCATTTAACCATCTTGGGAAACAGCAACGCAGGAAAATGTGTACCATGAGAAAGAAGGTAGTAAACATAATTGCCAGAATAAAGTAGGCAATTAAGGAATAGAAATTGAGTTCTGTAAGGTGTTGTGGCTTGAGGTTGATAATAGAATGAAATACGAGCGAACGTAAGATATAATGAATGGCTAAGGCGGAAATCACAATAACAACTATTGCTCCGATAATCCAGCATCTTTTTTTCAAGCGGGTTGTCCTGCTTAAATATATTTCCCATATTTTGCGGGGTTTGTAAATAACCGTGATGATTAAAAATGCAAAAATAGCGTGCAACAACAATCCTCCTAAAGAGCTTAGAAAATAAGAGTCGGCGTAAATAGATGGAGAAAATATGTCTAATTTATACTTTAAGAAATTGCCGGAGAAGAATAGTAATACCCGTAAGCTTAAAAGCAAAAATATAAAGAGCGACACTGTTTTGTAGCGTCCGAGATATTGAAAAAGCAGGAATATACTAATCAATAAAAATAAGACAGACATCCATCGTAACAGGAGAACAATGTCCTGTCTAGCCTCTTGATCGTAGGTGTA
>JAIRLC010000017.1 GCA_031259645.1 Prevotellaceae bacterium
TGCGCGCCACGTGTTAGGCTATGAAGATGCCATGACCACCGAAGTGGAGCCCGGCACCAAACATCCGGTGATTGACCTCATGGAAGACCAGAAACGCCTTACCATTAAAGGCGGCACCATGCGTTTGGGCGCCTACGATTGTGTGTTGCAAAAAGGCTCGCTGGCTTACCGTATATATGGAAAAGAACAAATCAGGGAACGCCACCGCCACCGTTATGAAATGAATAACGACTATGTGGAAGAATTTGAAAAGAACGGCCTCTTCGCCTCCGGAAAGAATGTCGAAACCGGGCTGGTGGAGATTGTAGAACTTCGTGGACATCCGTTTTTCATCGGTGTGCAATTTCATCCCGAATTGAAAAGTACCGTCGAAAACCCGCATCCGCTCTTTGTTTCGTTAGTTAAAGCCGCACGGGAGAGCAAAGAACATAGAGTGAAGAACATAGAACAAAGAACATAGACTTTCAGGACATAGACATTGTAAATCTTGAAATCTTTAAATAAATAGAATGACGGAAAAAATCATCATCCTTGATTTCGGCTCACAATACACGCAGCTTATTGGGCGCCGCTTGCGCGAGTTAAACGTGTATTGTGAAATTCATCCCTTTCATAAAATTCCGCCACTCGGCGCCGAAGTAAAAGGCGTAATCTTGTCGGGCAGTCCCTTTTCGGTGCGCGACGCCAATGCGCCGCAAATCGACTTGAGCGGCATCAAAGGACGGTTTCCGCTGTTGGCCGTATGCTACGGCGCGCAATATATTGCCCAGCAGTTTGGGGGCACGGTGCTGCCTTCCAAAATCCGCGAGTATGGCCGGGCGAAACTGCATATTAAAGACCGCGCCGCGGTTTTGCTGCAAGGTGTAACCGACGGCTCGCAGGTGTGGATGTCGCATGGCGACACCATTGTGCGTCTTCCCGAAGGGTATTGCGCCATCGCCTCAACCGGCGACGTGGAAAATGCCGCGTTCACCGTTCCCGGAGAGCCCACGTTTGCCTTGCAATTTCATCCTGAGGTGTATCATTCTACCGAAGGAACAAAAATCCTCCAAAACTTTGTTCAACGGGTGTGCGGTTGCCAGTGCGACTGGACGCCCGCCGCTTTCGTGGAATCGACGGTAGCCGCGTTGAAAACCAAGTTAGGTGACGACAAGGTGGTGCTTGGGTTGAGCGGTGGGGTGGATTCGTCGGTAGCGGCCGTACTGCTTCACAAAGCCATCGGGAAAAACCTCTATTGTATTTTTGTGGATAACGGCCTGTTGCGTAAAAATGAATTTGAACAAGTCATGGAATCGTACCGCGACATGGGGCTAAATGTCGTGGGTGTGCGTGCCGCCCATGAATTTTTATCACAGCTTGCCGGCGTGACCGATCCCGAACAAAAACGTAAAACCATCGGTCGCGTTTTCGTCGAAATATTCGATCGCGAAGCACATGCCATTGAAAACGTCAGGTGGTTGGCGCAGGGTACCATTTACCCCGACGTTATTGAATCGGTGTCGGTCAACGGGCCTTCGGCCACCATCAAATCGCACCACAACGTGGGCGGCTTGCCAGAGCGCATGCACCTCAAGGTGGTGGAGCCGTTGCGCATGCTGTTCAAAGACGAGGTGCGCCGCGTAGGTAAAGCCATTCAGGTGAAGCCCGGATTGCTGGGACGTCATCCTTTCCCCGGCCCCGGATTGGGTATTCGCGTATTGGGAGAACTCACCGAAGAAAAAGTACATATTTTACAGGAAGCCGATGCTGTTTTTATTGACGGACTGAAACGCGAAAGCCTGTACGACAAAGTATGGCAGGCCGCCGCCATATTGCTGCCGGTGCGCAGCGTGGGCGTGATGGGCGACGAGCGTACTTACGAATATACCGTGGCGCTGCGTGCGGTTACCTCTACCGACGGCATGACGGCCGATTGGGCGCACCTGCCTTATGAATTTCTGGCCAACGTATCGAACGATATTATCAACAAAGTGAAGGGCGTGAATCGCGTGGTGTATGACGTCAGTTCCAAACCCCCCGCCACCATTGAGTGGGAGTAGGGGAGCGGTTGCAACGAAACAAAAAAATACCTACCTTTGTGCTGCTTTGGAAGTACAGACGCTGTTAGACACTTTTGCCGCACAGGACGCTTGCCGGCAAATGCTTTCGGAAATTACGCCGGAAGGCGGGAGAATTACGTGCGTACGCGGACTGGTAGGCTCGTCACGGCAGTTGGCCATCGCCGCCGCCGCATCACTGGGACGTATTCATTTGGTTGTACTCAACAACCGCGATGAAGCGGCCTATTGTTACGGCGACCTGAATATGTTATGCTCCACCGAAAAGGTGTATTTCTTCCCTTCTTCTTACAAACGGAACATGCAACATGGGCAACTCGATCCGTCGAATATCGTGCAACGCACGGCCGCGCTGAACGCCATGCTCGACAACCGCCTGCCGCTTTTCCTTGTCACTTACCCCGAAGCGCTGGCCGAAAAAATAGCCACGCGCGAAACGGTGGAAAATAGCGCCATCCGCTTGCATCGCGGGGAAAAAATATCCCTGGGTTTTTTGCGCGATACCTTGCTGGAATATGGTTTTGAGCGCACCGACTTCGTGGCGGAGCCCGGCCAATTTGCGCTGAGGGGCAGTATCGTTGATGTGTTTTCGTTTTCGGACAACCGTCCGGTGCGCGTCGATTTTTTTGACGATGAAGTGGAAAGCATCCGCACGTTTAATGTGAACACCCAATTGTCGGAAGACACTATGGAAAGCTTTGAAATTATTG
This sequence comes from Prevotellaceae bacterium, assembly GCA_031259645.1. Lineage (GTDB taxonomy): Bacteria > Bacteroidota > Bacteroidia > Bacteroidales > UBA932 > JAIRLC01. Next base: position 2,768 of record JAIRLC010000017.1, read on the forward strand.
CCAACCTGCAAGAAAAATCGCAGGTTAATCTGAATAGCTCCCTGTTTGAGTTTGCCGGCGACCGGCTGATGTTGTGGCTGGAAGACCCCCAGTTTTTGCTCGACACATTAAAATTGCTGGGGGAACAGGACGGTGCGGCTGGCCATCTGATTACGCCTGAAGAAACGCTGAATACCTTAAAGGCGCATCATGCTGTGTGTTTTGCTTCGCCGCCCGACGGCTTGGCGCCGCACCGCACAATACCGTTCAATACGCTGCCCCAACCGTCCTTCAACAAAAATTTCGACTTGTTGGCTGCCGATATTTCAAGCCACACAGGACAGGGTTATACCACTTGCATACTCACCGAAAACCCGGCGCAGATAGAGCGGTTGCGGGCTATTTTCGCTTCCATAGGAAAAGACAGCATCCGCTTCGACTTCCTGCCGCTCACCCTGCACGAGGGATTTATTGACCACAACCTTCGTGTTTGTTGCTATACCGACCATCAGTTGTTTGAGCGCTATCACCGCGTAACGTTGCAGCGGAAAGTGGAAAAGAGCGAACGGCTCACATTGCAGGAATTAAGTAGCCTGCAAGTGGGCGATTATGTGGTGCACATTGACCACGGCATCGGGATGTTCGGCGGCTTGGTGAAGACGACGGTGAATGGCAAAATACAGGAAGCGGTGAAATTGGTATATCGCGACAACGATGTGCTGTTCGTGAATATTCACGGCTTGCATCGCATTTCAAAATATAAGGGGAAAGACGGCGAGCCGCCCCGGATATACAAGCTGGGCACCGGCGCATGGCAAAAGTTGAAACAAACCACCAAGTCGAAAGTAAAAGATATTGCGCGGGAATTAACGGCGCTGTACGCCAAACGGAAGGAAACGGAGGGCTTTGCGTTTGCCGCCGACTCGTATTTGCAAAATGAGCTGGAGGCCTCGTTTATTTATGAAGACACGCCCGACCAGATTAAGGCGACACAAGCTGTGAAGGCCGACATGGAGTCGTCGCACCCGATGGACCGGTTAGTGTGCGGCGATGTGGGTTTCGGCAAAACGGAAGTGGCTATCCGGGCGGCGTTCAAGGCGATGACAGACGGAAAACAAGTGGCCGTGCTGGTGCCAACCACCATCCTGGCCTTGCAGCACTACAAAACGTTCACCGAGCGCTTAGCTAATTTCCCGGTGCGTGTCGATTTCGTGAGCCGCCTGAAACCGGCCAAAAAAATAAAAGACACGCTGAAAGAAACCGAAGAGGGGAAAATCGACCTGCTGATCGGCACACACCGCTTGCTGAACAAAGATGTAAAGTTTAAAGATTTGGGATTACTCATTGTGGACGAAGAACAGAAATTCGGCGTGAGCGCGAAAGAAAAATTGCGCGCCATAAAATTGAATGTGGACACCCTCACCATGAGCGCTACGCCCATTCCGCGCACGTTGCAATTTTCATTGATGGGCGCCCGCGACCTTTCCATTATCAATACCCCGCCGCCCAATCGTCACCCCATTGTCACGGAAGTGCACACGTTTCAGGAAGAAATAATCCGCAATGCCATTACTTATGAAACGGAACGCGGCGGACAAGTGTTTTTCCTGCACAATCGCGTGCAGGACATTCGTGAAATCGAAGACATTATCCGCCGTATATGTCCCGGTGTGAAAACATGCGTGGGACATGGGCAGATGCCGCCCGAAGCGTTGGAGAAGGTCATCCTTGACTTCATGCACGGCGATTATGATGTACTCATTTCTACTACCATTATTGAGAATGGCATTGACATTCCGAATGCCAATACTATCCTTATCAATCAGGCGCAAAACTTCGGGCTGAGCGATTTGCATCAGTTGCGCGGCCGCGTGGGACGGTCGAACCGCAAGGCCTTTTGTTATCTGTTGGCGCCGCCGTTAATTTCGGTAACCGAAGAAGCACGGCGCAGGTTGAAAGCCATCGAAACCTTTTCGGAATTGGGCAGTGGGTTTAACATTGCCATGCAAGATCTGGATATTCGCGGCGCGGGAAATATTTTAGGAAGCGAACAAAGCGGCTTCATTTCGGATATTGGTTTTGAAACGTACCAGCGCATATTAAACGAAGCATTGATGGAGTTGCGGGCCGAAATGCCGGCGGCGCCGTCTTCGGAAATCCATGAAGTGGACAGGGCATGGCCGGAAAACGAAAAATATATTTCGGACTGCGCCATTGATACCGATATGGAAATTCTCATTCCTGACGATTACGTGAACAATGTGGCGGAAAAAATGCGTTTGTATAAGGAATTGGACAACCTGACCGGCGAAACGGCTTTGCAACATTTTATAGAAGGCCTTACCGACCGTTTCGGCACGCTGCCGCCGCAGGTAAATGAATTGTGTAATATCGTACGGCTGCGATGGCTCGCCATGGCGCTGGGCTTTGAGAAAATAGTGCTGAAAAATAAACTGATGATTGCCTACTTTGTCAGCAACCAGCTTTCGCTCTACTATCGCTCATTGGTTTTTACCACAGTACTGGAATATATTCAAGCCAACCCCCGCCAATTTAAAGTCAAAGAACAAAACGAAAAATTGATACTTTCCGTGGCCAACGTAACCACGGTGGAACAGGCCATTGCATTATTGAAGAAGATGAAATCATGAATTTGCTGCGGGATGCTACACCTAACAAAGGTTTGTCCGTAGGGCAATATATCAATTAGGGGCTTCCCCTTTAGTGATTTGACATTGACAGTCAAATCCAAATCAAAGGTAGAAGAAGTTTTCACCGTTTACCGACAATTAGTCACATTTGCACAAAGGCAAGCGCCTTGAGGTCTTATACGAAAAAAGGATGCGTGCGAAACATACTTTATATTATAGTGATATAATATATCGAGCCAGCGTTGTTAAATCATGACGTTCCAGAACCCTAAGCGTTTTGTCGGTTAATTCTATTATTGTAGCAGATCCGGAGCCGTCATCTTCATGTCTATAATTAATGATTCCTTCGGCAATATTCTCCCATTTCCAATAGCTTGCCACAGAGCCATTGAAATAATCATCATTCGGATTATTTATAAAATAGGTGCCCGCTTTCGTAAATATTACGGTCATTCCTTTATACTCAGCATTTTGTTCTTGTTCAAGTTCGTTTTTCCAATTTTCCCCGTACGTTCTAATATAGAATTGTTTGCTTTCTTCGGAAACTAAATTTTCCATAATTTCATAACGTGAAAATGCCCATGTGTGGCAAAGCAGATCTGTTTTATCATTGGATGGCATCTCTTCGGCTTTGCTGACAGTATATGTCTCCCCTTTAACGGTGATAGTCGCTTCTCGGACATTGGGATTTGTCGTTATGGATAGGGTTCCAAAATCAGATAAATTCAAAGTAATTGTGCTATTGTCATTACTTAATATTGAATAGTCGCCGAAAATAATGGTATAAGTTGGTTGAGAGGCGACCTCCGAGCGCACAACTTTTGTACCCGTTGAAAAAAACATACCCCGAGGAAAAGATTGAGAGGCGACCTCCGAATGTACTGTTTTTGCACCGGTGCTTTGACCCTGTGACGACGATGTTGTCCGCTGCATAATGATATACTTCTTGTCATTGGTGAACTCGAAGCTGCCGTACGTGGTATTAGTATTTTGCACTTCCCATTTGCCAATTATAATGCTTCCTTCTTCCGGTTTTGGATCGTTGTCTTTTGAGCAAGAACTAAAAGTTCCTACCAGTAACGTGGCAAACAATATAGCCAACATTGAAAAGTTAATTTTTGTTTTCATAGAATGAATAGTTATTCCAATAAGGTTAGTCAAAGATAAAAAGAATTTCGGAATAAACAAAAAAAGTGATTTAGAGATGTGACGATTATTTTTTATCCATTTCACCACTAACCACTGCCTTCTATTGCGCAATAAAGCGGTAGGTGATGTGCCCCGCTTGCCGTTCGGGGGCTTTGCTGTCGGCGGCGAAGCGCGAAGTTTGTGCGGCGCGCCGTGCGGCGTCAATCAGGCAGGTGTTGGCGGTGGAGGCGGCGGTGTTCACGGCCGTATTCACCACATAGCCCCTGCGGTCAACCTCAATGCGCAGGGTTACGTCGCCGCCGCCCCGGCACTGGTACACCGGCACGGGCAGGCGCATGGCCTTGCGTCCGCCGAGGTCGTACGACAGCACCGACGGACCCTTGTACGCTTCGGCCTGGTTTCCGGATGTGGCGGCGTTTGATTGCAGCGCCTCGTCGCCGCCCTGTTGTTGTTGCAGCGCTTGTCGTGAAGCGTCAAGGCTCGCCTGCACGCGGCGCGCTTCGTCGTATATAGTGGCGGGGTTGCGGTGGCGGTCGTCGCGCAACAGTTGTTCGGTTTCGTCCACGGCGGCATTACGCAGGTTATGGTGGCGCGAGGGCGCGAGGATGTCGTCCAATTCCTTTTCAAATTGTTCGCGCCGCTCCTGTTTTTGTATTTGCGCTTCCTGCGCCTCCTGTTGTGAGAAATCGAGCACAAGAGATACTTCTATTTTCTCGAGGTTTTGCAGGTGGTACAGCAACAGTATGAGGAGCAACAACAGGTGTACGCTGACGGTAGTGTATATGCCTACCCGGTTTTCGCGAAAGAATTTCCCGATGCTATGTTTTTCTTCATCGAACACTTATTTCAACATGTTTTTGGCGTTCAAATTCGATTTCTCGAT
>JAIRLC010000106.1 GCA_031259645.1 Prevotellaceae bacterium
AGGCAAACGGGTAAGTACGTGGGGAAAGTCCGCGATGTATATACCATTGACGATAAATATCTGGTGCTGGTTGCCACCGACCGCATTTCGGCTTTTGATGTGGTGTTGCCGAGAGGTATTCCTTACAAAGGGCAGGTGTTAAATCAAATTGCCGCCCGGTTTCTGGCGGCTACCGCCGATATTGTGCCGAATTGGTGCATTGCTTCACCCGACCCGGTGGTTACGGTGGGTTACCGTTGCGAGCCTTTTCCGGTAGAAATGATTGTGCGGGGATACCTCACAGGAAGCGCGTGGCGCGCCTACAAAGCCGGTGCGCGCGAAATCTGCGGCGTGAAAATCCCGGAGGGGATGCGTGAACATCAGGCGTTCGAGAAGCCGGTTATTACGCCTACAACAAAAGCGGAGCAGGGGCTGCACGATGAAGACATTTCGCGCGATGAAATAATAAAGCGCGGATTGGTGAGTGAAGCGGATTATGCACAGCTTGAAACGGCTGCGATGGCGCTGTTTATGCGTGGCACACAGATGGCGGCCGAGCGGGGACTGATATTGGTGGATACAAAATATGAATTTGGAAAGAAGGACGGAAAGGTATATTTGATTGATGAAATACATACACCCGACTCGTCGCGCTATTTTTATGCCGATGGTTATGCTTCCCGCTTTGCGAAAGGCGAGCCACAGCGCCAACTGTCGAAAGAATTTGTGCGCGAATGGTTGATGGATAATGGATTTAACGGACAGAAAGGACAGCAGGCGCCGGCTATGACCGATACGGTAGTAGCGGGTATTACCGGGCGTTACATAGAGCTGTATGAACATATTACCGGGACGAAATTCAACCCTGAGCCATACGCCGAAGACACCTGCGAACGTATAGAAACTAATGTACAAAATATGTTGGCACGATTATGAAACAGACGATTATTCTTCTTTTCCTTTGTTTATCGTTCCCTTTATGGGGACAACAAGAGTCTGTGCAGCCTGTACCGGTGGAAACATCTTCGGAGCAAGTGCGTATTGGCGGGCAGGTGTATTACATCCATCTTGTGCTGAAAAAGCAAACACTTTATTCTATTGCGCGACATTATGGCGTGAATATTGATGAGCTGAAAAAGCACAATCCGCAATTGGCAGAGGGCTTGAAAGAGGGCGACCGCTTAAAAATTCCTGTGGTGAATGGGCATGTATTTCCCAATTACACACAACCGCTTCCTGCACAACCTGCCGAAGACAAAAATTCGACGCCTGTTCCGGAGCCCGCCCCAGCAACTCCTGTCCCCGCTGCCGGTGAAGCGCCGCCGCAGTTGCAGCCGGATGTAACAACGGCGCAAACGCCGGATTTGCCGAAATTAACGAGGTGTACTTTTCTTGAAAATGAATATCAGCGCGATTGTGCCGAACAGGTATATGACCCGGAAACGAAGACATACCGGGTGGCGTTATTATTGCCGTTCGATATTATCCCGGCGCTTAGTGCAACCCTCGCCGACACACTCAGGGAACTGACGATTGACCGTCTTCACGCGTCCGATAATTTTGTGGAATTTTATGCAGGCGCACTGCTGGCTGTGGAAGATATGCGAAAAAAAGGTTTTTCGTTATATCTTTCGGTGTATGATGTGAAAAATCTCGACGATATACTGCACCACGACCAACTGCGTCACGCTGATTTGGCCATTGGCCCTGTATATACGGCTGTGCAAAATGATACCACGTCGTTGGAAAAATTCCTGTCGTATGCCCGCGAACGGCAATTTTCTGTCGTGTCGCCGCTTGACCCGAAAGTGGAAAGCCTGTTGCCCGGCAACCCTGTGCTTTTTCAGGTGCCGCCGCCGCTTTGCGCCCAACAGGAAAAGCTGTTGGAAAATATACCGCAAAAAGCCGACCGGGTGTTGTTGATTTATGAAGACGGAGGCAATGAGGAAGAACTCGTAAACGACTATAAAACTTTGCTTGAAGCGAAAACCGATTCGTTGATTATTTTTCACTACAAAGTTGAAAAAGGGCTTGCTGTGCGCGATACGTTGCTCACGATGCTTCATCCCGATAAAAGGAACCACCTTGTAGTGGCTTCCAATAATGAGGCGCTGGTATCCGATTTTACTTCCAATTTAAGCTACATCCAATCTATCCTCAAATATCCGATAACCTTGTATGGACAAGCCCGCTGGCGAAATTTCGAAAATGTGGACTTGTCGTTTTTCCATCACATGAATTTGCATCTGTCCGTTCCGTTTTATGTAGATTACCAGTATGAAAATGTGCGGCAGTTTGTGTTGCGTTATCGCTTGCAATTCAATAGAGAGCCGTCGCAGTATGCCTTTCAGGGCTATGATGTGTTTTTCTATTTCCTGAATGCTTTACGCGCCTATGGCAAGGAATTTGCACCTTGTCTTTCGGCCATGCACCTTAACCTGTTGCAGGGAAATTATGTTTTTCGCCGGGCTGCTTCCGGCGCCGGATACCTGAATACCGGATCGTGCCTGGTACATTATACCCCCGATCTAATCGTAAATAGAAATTAAATTATACATTTAAATTTATAGAATGATGACCACAACAAACGAGAACGCTGGAGAAACCAAAAAACCGAAATCAGGTGCGGAAAAAACGGCTAAAACCATCATGATTGTTTTGGCGGCGCTATTGGCGGTGGTGTTGGCGATATTTATTTATGTATGGATGGACCGTGCACAAATGATCAATGAATTGACTACCGATAAAATTGCTTTGGAACTGAATTTGGAACAACTGCGCAATGAGTACGAACTGTTAGAAACGAATAATGAAGCGCTGAATACCCATTTGGAAGAAGAGCGTGAGAAAGTAGAAGTTTTAATTGAGCGCTTGAAACGTACGGAAGCCACCAACCGTTCGCAGATACGCAAATATGAGCAGGAATTGGGTTTGCTGCGTGAGATCATGCGCGGATATGTGCATCAGATTGACTCACTGAACGTGTTAAACCAGCAATTGCGCGCCGAAACGGTGTTGGCAAAAACAGAAGCCCGCGAATCGAGCAAAAAGTACGAAACACTGGTGAAGCACACCGATAATCTTACGGCGCAAGTGGAAAAAGGCTCGGTGGTGAAAGTGCGCGACATTGTGGTGACGGCCATTACCAAGAAAGGCAAGGAAACGTCACGTTCAAAAAACACGACGCAATTGCGGGTTTGTTTTTCCTTTCTGGAAAACAGCATTGCCACCCGCGGCCCGCGTAATGTGTATATCAGGGTAAAAGACCCCGATAATATCCTGTTGGCGCAAGCCGACAATAATTATTTTACGGTGAACGGCGAACAGTTGATTTATTCGGCCCTGCGCGAAGTTGATTACCAGGGCGAAGACTTGGATGTGTGCGTGTATTACGGCGGTGCGGGCGAGCAGTTCAGCAAGGGCGTATATACGGTTGATTTGTATTCGGGCGGCGCATTGGTCGGTACCGGACAACTGTTGTTTAAACGATAGCCTCTAACGGGGGACAATGAACAGTGAACAATGACGCCCGCGTAAGCGGGCGTTCCATTCATAATTCATAATCCCTTTCGCCGTTCCCTGCTTACATCGCCTCCACAGCCAACAGTTCGGCGACGGATCTTTCGTAGTCGCGTTCGGCCTCCAGCGCCCGCGTTACAGTGTCGTAATACAACCCCACCTCCACCAGGTAGTCGAGCAGCGATATTTCGCCGGCGTCGAGCGCCTTTTGCAGCAGCGCGGTGTTGTTAAGCGTTTGCAACGATTGGCGCGCGGCGGCGGCAATGTCGCGCAAGCCCGCTGCACGGTCGTACACGCTTTGAAGGTGCGCATACAGTTGCAGGCGCATGTCGGCCTGCTTGCTCTCGGCCGCACGCACGGCCGCTTTGGCTTGCCTGGTGCGGTTTTTATTCCCCCACAGTGGAATCGACAGGCCCAGGGT
>JAIRLC010000115.1 GCA_031259645.1 Prevotellaceae bacterium
TATTCCGCCTTAGCTTTTCGCATGGCAACAGTATAAATGCCAATCGGTATATTTGGAAAGGATTTGCCAATGCCACTTCGCAAAATAGCGACAGAACGATAGTGTGGACAGATACCTTGACCGACGCCGGGACGACAGTATATCCGCGGATGCCTCATAAAGGGCAAATTGTGGACGGCTACGTTCCAGGCTCTTACACGGTACGGCTTATCGTAAATAATATGCATTGTGTTGATTCTGCGGAAGTTAAAATAGTGGTAGCCCCTTCGAGTTTGGATCCCGAAGCTATTCCTAATGCATTCACGCCTAACGGCGACATGCAAAATGATTATTTCATCTTTGTGGATGGTAAAAAACCAATATCCATGGAATATATCCGGGTATATGTCTATAACCGTTCGGGAGGTCTTGTTTATCGCTACGAAGGAGAGGCTGACCTCTGGACGGGATGGGACGGCCGCTTTATGGGTACGGGCAATGATATGGCCGAAGGTATTTATTTTTACATCATCAACGGCGAGGGATGGGATGGTGAGCGGCATAATACCTCCGAATATAAAGGCTCCGTGCATCTTTTTAGATAATAACAACTCATGACAAAACCAAGTATTCCGAAAGGCACACGTGATTTTTCGCCCGATGATATGGCGCGGCGTAATTATATTTTCGACACAATTAGAACGGTGTTCAAATTATATGGCTATGCGCCGGTGGAAACGCCTGCCCTCGAAAATCTTTCTACACTCCTTGGAAAATACGGCGAAGAAGGAGATAAGTTACTCTTCAAAATATTAAATTCGGGAGATGCTTTTGCCGGTATTACCGCGCCGGAACTCGAAAATTCCAACGCCTTAGCCGCTAAGGTGTGTGAAAAGGGCTTGCGCTATGACCTTACCGTGCCGTTTGCCCGCTATGTGGTGCAGCACCAAAACGACATTAGTTTTCCTTTCAAGCGTTATCAGATACAGCCCGTATGGCGTGCCGACCGGCCGCAAAAAGGCCGCTACCGCGAATTTTACCAGTGTGATGCCGATGTTATAGGTAGCCCTTCCTTACTCAATGAGGTAGAACTGGTGCAAATCATGGATGAGGTTTTTACCCGCTTCGGAATAGGTGTGACTATCAAAATCAATAACCGCAAGGTGTTGGGCGGTATTGCCGAAATCATGGGCGCAACCGATAAATTGACCGACATCACGGTGGCGATAGATAAGATAGATAAGATAGGGCAAGATGCGGTGATGGACGAACTGCGTGCGAAAAACATTACCGAAGTGGCTATCCGGAAACTTCTGCCTGTTTTATTATTAAGAGGAAATACGGACGAAAAGCTTAGCGCATTAACCGCCATTTTATCTTCATCTGTGACAGGCCTGCAAGGAATAGAAGAATTGCGGACTGTCTTTTCGATACTACAGCCTTTCCCGCTTACGCAAACCGTTGAAATCGACCTTTCGCTGGCCCGGGGGCTTAATTATTATACCGGCGCGATTTTTGAGGTAAAGGCTAATGATGTGGCTATCGGGAGTATAGGCGGCGGTGGCCGTTATGACGACCTTACCGGTATTTTCGGGTTGAAAAACCTGTCGGGCGTGGGCGTTTCATTCGGCGCCGACCGGATTTTTGATGTGTTGATGGCCTTGAATAAATTCCCGGCAGCAGCCACCGAAACGACAAAAGTGTTGTTCCTAAATCTTGGAACTCAAGAATCATTAAGGGCTTTGGCTTGTTTAAGGGAAGTACGCGCCGCCGGTATTGCGGCCGAAATATATCCCGACCCGGCTAAATTAAAAAAGCAAATGGAGTTTGCCAATAAGCGAAATATCCCCTATGTGGTTATTATTGGGGCGGAAGAAATACAAAAAAACGTCGTTTCCCTCAAAAATATGCAGTCGGGAGACCAGCAAAATATGGATATAAGGGCGCTAATACAGTCTTTTTTATAATATCTTGGAAAAAAATATTAACTTTTTTTAGGAAATTGTTGATAATTTATATGTTCATTTTATTTTTTATAATAAATTCATTATTAGTGCTTTATGATTTAGTCTTGGCCTTAGAATTTGCAAATTAATGGGTTTGTTATCCCGGAATTGATAATTTTATAATAAATTTTCTTGCTGAAAAGTTTGGCGCATAAAGAGAAAGCACTATATTTGCATTACAATTTTGAAATAATTCATTAACCTTTTAAACATTAAAAATTATGAACAAAGCAGAATTAATTAACGCTATTGCTGCGAAAGCACAATTAACCAAAGTGGACGCCAAAAAAGCATTAGATGCTTTCATTGGTGTTACTGCATCCAGCTTAAAGAAAGGTGACCGCCTTGCCCTTATAGGCTTCGGTTCTTTCTCTGTAGCAAAACGTAGTGCACGTACCGGCCGCAATCCTCGTACCGGCGCTACGCTCAAAATCCCTGCAAAGAAAGTTGTCCGTTTCAAACCTGGTGCAGAACTGAACGCCATCGTTAAGTAAAACGGCATGTTTTTTGCCTTTAGAAAAGGAGGGGAGAATTTTTATTCTTTCCTCCTTTTATTGTTGTTGTTATTGTATGAATTGTTATTATCTTAAGTGTCTGTGGGGGACGCTATTTGCCGTATTCTGCGGCTATAGGGCCTATGCTTGCCCACAGGCAGACACCATTCCAAAGGATCCTGTTTTGCTTAAAGAAGTAGTTATTTCTTCGGAAAGATCCAATACCAATGTGGTGCGGCCTACCATGAGTGTGGAAAAGTTGGCTATAAAACAGATTAAACTCGTACCGGCTTTATTTGGTGAAATAGATCTTATTAAAGTTATTCAAATGTTGCCGGGCGTGCAGGCTGCCAGTGAAGGCTCGTCGGGCTTTAGTGTGCGCGGCGGGAGCCCCAGCCAAAATCTTATTCTTTTCGATGATGCGGTCATATATAACGCCTCTCACCTCATGGGATTCTTTTCTACATTTAATAATGAGGCGGTGGAGGGGCTTACCTTATATAAAGGTGATATTCCTGCCGCTTATGGCGGGCGTCTTTCCTCGTTGCTGGATGTGCAGGGCAAAGCCGGCGCAGAGGAATTTGGCGTGAACGCCGGCATCGGTCTTATTGCCAGCCGCCTCACCCTGCAAGGGCCGCTGGTGCCCGGTCGCGCCACTTTCCTGCTTACCGGCCGGCGCACGTACGCCGATCTTTTCCTCCCTTTGTCCTCTGACGAATCCTTGCATGATGTGTCGCTTTATTTCTATGATTTGAACGCTAAAGTGCAGGGCCGGATAGACCATAAAAATTTCTTGTCGTTTACCGGTTATTATGGCCGCGACAAATATGGCGGTGGCGAGATGGGAATTAGCTTTGGAAATATGGCCGGCGCCCTGCAATGGAAACATTTGTTTTCCGAAAATATGTACCTGCAAACCGAATGGTTGGGTAGCGGTTATGATTACTTTATGTTTGCCGACTCTCCGTCGCTTGTAGCCGAATGGAAAGCCGGTATCTACAGTATGGGCGCGCGGGCTGATGTGATATGGCTTTCCGGGAATGACGCTGTTCGCTTTGGTTGGGCTACCGATTATAAATGGTTTAGTCCGGGGAATGCCTATGCCATTACGGATGGATCCAGTAAATACCCCATCAATATTGCCAAAAAACAGGCGTGGGAAAATGCGGTTTATTTTTCCGGACAACATACGCTTTTTGGACGGCTGACCGTAAAATACGGCCTGCGGGCTACACGCTTCGACAATGTGGGGCCTACTACCGAGTACCGGGTGGACGGCAATTATGCGTTGGTGGACTCTTTGCTCATTCCTTCCGGAAAATTTTATAACCATTATTACGGACTTGAGCCGCGTGTGGGCATGACCTATGTGTTTAGTAATGCGGTGTCTGTAAAAGCTTCGTATTCGCGCACCATGCAATTTATACATCTGCTTTCTACTTCTACGTCCGGCTCGCCGCTTGAGATATGGGTGCCTTCAAACCATACGATTAAGCCAGAGACGGCGCACCAGTTGGCGGCCGGTGTGTTCACCAATTTATGGGATAATCGCTTTGAAGTTTCTCTTGAAGCCTATTACAAGTCGCTTCGTCATGTGATCGACTTTAAAGACCATCCGCGCGTGGTGATGAATAACATTGTAGAAACAGAAATCAGGATGGGATCAGGTAGGAACTACGGGCTTGAATTTATGGTTCGGAAAAATACCGGCAACCTTACCGGATGGCTTAGTTATACTTATTCTCGTGCATTCAGGAATGTCCCTGAAATTAATAATGGGAAGGATTACTCTGCGCCGTATGACCGGCCGAACACTATCAACATTGTGCTCTCCTGCGCCTTGAATGACCGGCTTACCCTATCGGCCAATTGGGTGTATAGTACCGGCCAGCCTGTTACTTTTCCTGAAGCCCGTTATCTTTTCGGTAACGATTATATTCCGGTCTATACGGCCCGGAACACTTACCGTTTCCCCGATTATCACCGCATGGATGTGTCGCTTGATTGGCAACTCGGAAAGTTGACGCCTCATAAAAAATGGCGTCATGCGTTGAATTTTTCCATCTATAACCTCTATGGACGCAAAAATCCATGGACTATTAATTTTAAAACGGATGCCGATACCAATAGCCAATACGCACAAATGACTTACCTGTTCGGTGTGGTACCTTCTATAACCTATACGTTAAGTTTTAATACGAAATAAATCATGCGTAATTTTTTTATTCTGATGTCCTGTTTTCTTTTGTGCGCCGCTTGTACGGAGCGGATGGATATAACCACCGATAATGCTGCGCCGCGCTTGGTCATTACCGGTTATATCACTACCGACACCATGTCGCATATCATTTCCGTTTCACAAACTATCGGTTACTTCGGGAATGAGGAGGTTAAAACTTATTCCGATGCTATCGTGAAAATAAATGATGTGCGTTTGTATTCATTGGGTAACGGTCAATATGCCACAGCCGCGTCGTTCGTGGGGGTGCCGGGGCAAGCCTACATACTGGATGTGGAACTTGACTATGACGGGAATGGTATTCCCGAACACTATACGGCCGAAACCACCGTTCCAACCATGCATATCCTTGATTCTGTTTCATTGCATTTGGCTATAACAACAACAGCAGATCCTGCCTGGTCTGTTTTTGCCCATTTTCAGGACCAGCCCGG
>JAIRLC010000177.1 GCA_031259645.1 Prevotellaceae bacterium
GTTTTGCGAATAGGCGCGTAAACGGAACAAGACAAAAACCTTGGCAAGCAAGTCTAAGTAACGCTCTACCGTGTTTTTACTCATGCCCAATTGGGTGCCCAATTCATCAAACGAGACTTCATTGCCTACTTGGAACGCTACCAGCCGCAACAGATCATGCATTTTTGCGGAATTGCGGATACCATCAATTGCTAAAATATCTTTCAATAAATAAGCATTGATAATGTTGCGCAAATACTCGCGTTTTTGTTCGTCATCATCGGTTAGCACCACATCGGGGTAGGCGCCGTAAATAAGGCGGTTTTCCAAATTTTGTTTCGTTTCTAGCGCATTTTCTTTTGTCGCAAGTTCGGTCTGGCTAAACGGATACAGGTGAAAAGTCTGACTGCGCCCCACAAGCGGCTCTCCTACTTTGTTGAGTAAATCAAAAGCCGACGAGCCGCTGGCAATGATGCTGACGCCCTTCACTTCGTCGGTCATTAGTTTTAATTTTTGTCCGATATCCGGGATGTGCTGCGCTTCGTCAATGATCAGTAATTTCACTTTATTGAGCAAACGCCGGTAGTTGGCAATGCTTTTATCGGCAAGTAAAGCCAACGTATCGCTATCTTCACCGTTCAGTAAAAGCACGTCTTTCCCATATTTTTCCGCGATCTGCGTAATTAAGAAAGTTTTTCCGACCCGTCGTGCGCCAAATAACAGCAAGGCTTTGCTTGGCTTTAGCTGTTTAAGCATCCGGGCATATAAAGTTCTGTTGATGCTCATGACCAATTGTTTTAACGCTGCAAAGATAATCATTTTTTGATGAAAATGAAAAAATCGTCAACGTACTGACGATTTTTATATAAATTCAGTCAACGTACTGACGATTTTTATATAAATTCAGTCAACGTACTGACGATTTTTTCATTTTTTTTTGATTATTGTAATAAAAAAAGACCTCCCCGCATACCACCTTGCGGAAAGGCCTTATAATTTCAGGCTAAACAGATTGCTGTTACGCCGCCAGTTTATTCACATGAAGCGCCAGACTGCTTTTGAGGTTGGCTGCTTTGTTTTTATGAATTACATTTATCTTCGCCAGTTTGTCGAGCATCGACGATACCTTGGGGAGCAGCGCTATGGCGGCCGCTTTGTCGGTGGTGTTACGCAAGGCTTTCACGGCTTTGCGGGTCGTGCGGGCATAATATTTGTTATGCAACCGGCGTTTTTCGCTTTGGCGGTGACGTTTTTCAGCAGATTTGTGATTTGCCATATCCTTTAATTTTTTAGTCTAAAATAATCTAACATCTATCATCTAATAATCTAATGTCTGATAGTCTGTTTCTGTAGTCCGTAGGGGATTCGAACCCCTATGACAAGAATGAAAATCTTGTATCCTAACCCTTAGATGAACGGACCGGCAATTCAAAATAGGGCTGCAAAGCTAATCATAATTTTTATTTCTACAAAATTTTTCGAGAAAACTCACAAAATAAATGCTATATTTGCACCCATGAAAAATATCAGAAATTTCTGTATAATAGCACATATTGACCATGGTAAGAGCACATTAGCAGATCGCTTGTTGGAGCAAACCCACACTTTGACTTCCCGCGAAATGGAAGCGCAAGTGCTGGATTCGATGGAACTGGAAAAGGAGAAGGGAATTACCATCAAAAGTCATGCTATTCAGATGCACTATGAGTATCAAGGTGAGCAATATACGTTGAATTTGATTGATACGCCGGGGCACGTCGATTTTTCGTACGAAGTGTCGCGCGCCATTGCTTCCTGTGAAGGCGCCTTGCTGGTGGTGGACGCTACACAGGGTATTCAGGCTCAAACCATCTCCAACCTGTATTTGGCGCTGGGACACGATTTGGAAATTATTCCGGTGCTGAATAAGATTGACATGGAAGCGGCCATGGTGGAAGAAGTCAAAGACCAGGTAGTGGATTTATTGGGTTGCGACCCCGCTGAAATCCTTTGTGTGAGCGCCAAGACGGGCATGGGTGTAGAGGCGTTGCTCCCCGCCATTGTGGAACGTGTTCCCGCGCCGAAAGGGAATGAGGATGCGCCGTTGCAAGCGTTGATTTTCGATTCGGTATTCAATTCTTTCCGCGGTATTATTGCCTACTTCAAAGTGGTGAACGGCGTGATACGCAAAGGCGACAAGGTGAAGTTTTACAATACCGGCAAGGAGTACGAAGCGGATGAAATCGGCATTTTGCAATTAAAAATGTGTCCGCGCGACGAAATCCGCACGGGCGACGTGGGCTACATCATTTCGGGAATTAAAACGGCGGCCGAAGTGAAAGTGGGCGATACCATCACGCATGTGGCGCAGCCGTGCAGTGAGGCTATTGCCGGTTTTGAAGAAGTGAAACCCATGGTGTTTGCGGGGCTTTATCCGGTAGATGCCGATGATTATGAAGATTTGCGCGCTTCCATCGAAAAGTTGCAATTGAATGATGCGTCGCTTACGTTTGTGCCGGAATCGTCGTTGGCGCTTGGGTTTGGTTTCCGTTGCGGCTTTCTGGGATTGCTGCACATGGAAATTATTCAGGAACGGCTATACCGCGAATTCAACATGGATGTGATCACCACTGTGCCGAATGTGTCTTACAAGGTATATACCACGCAGGGCGAGATGGCAGATGTGCACAATCCTTCGGGCTTGCCGGTCTCCACGCTTATCGACCACATTGAAGAGCCGTACATCAATGCACAGATTATTACCAAAACCGAATATTACGGCATGGTGATGAAGCTGTGCCTCGACAAACGCGGCGTACTTAAAAACGAACATTACCTTACCAGCGAACGGGTAGAGCTGACATTCAGTATGCCCTTAGCCGAAATTGTATTTGATTTTTATGATAAACTTAAAAGCGTATCGCGCGGGTATGCTTCTTTTGATTATCACATCACGGGCTTTGCCAATGCCGATTTGGTGAAGTTGGACATTCTGCTGAACGGCGAACAGGTGGACGCGCTCTCGTGCCTGATCTACCGGGGAAATGCCTACGACTTTGGCCGGCGGATGTGCGAAAAACTGAAGGAGCTCAGTCCCCGCCAGCAATTCGATATTGCTGTGCAGGCCGCTATCGGCGCGAAGGTTATCGCCCGAGAAACCATAAAAGCCCTGCGTAAAGATGTCACCGCCAAGTGTTATGGCGGCGACATTACCCGCAAACGCAAGCTGTTGGAAAAACAGAAAAAAGGTAAAAAACGTATGCGGCAAGTAGGTAATGTGGAAGTGCCGCAACAGGCGTTCTTAGCCGTGTTAAAGCTCGACTAAAAGCGGGATTATATGATACGGCATGATAATCTGATTTTTCTTTTCTCATGAATAGTTTATATTCAAAAAAAATTGTGTAAATTGCACCGTTTTTGCAACATGACATTTATGAGAAAATTGTTTTCTGTTTCCTTTTTTTGTATGGCGGTTCTTCCGTTGATGGCGCAACAAAAAACGTATTGTA
>JAIRLC010000185.1 GCA_031259645.1 Prevotellaceae bacterium
ACGCCGTAAGGCACATCGGTCATGAGTTGCCGCTCCACAGCGTCTTCCATCGCGCTGCGCAGCACACTGATGTCGGTCGTGTTGTCCTTCACATTATCGTAATGCTCCCAGTCGCGCGCATACCACCGGGTCGGTTGTTTATCGGGACTGTAATAATAGTGGCCGGGAAGAAACGTTTCGATTTTCGTACAATACCCTTCCAGCGCCTTCAATTCCGACGCTACATAATACGTTCCGTCCTTGTCCCATCCCTGATACAGGGGCACAATGCCAATGTGGTCGCGGGCAATGAGGTACGCGTCTTTTTCAATATCGTACAGCGCGAACGCAAAAATTCCGTTCAGGTCTTCCAAAAAGTGCGGCCCTTTTTCCCGGTACAAAGCCAGTATTACCTCACAATCGGACTGGGTCAGGAACTCATACTTTCCCTCGAAACGTTTTCGGATGTCCTTATGGTTATATATCTCGCCGTTGACGGCCAGCACCAGCTTGCCGTCTTTGCTGAACAGCGGTTGCCCGCCCGATTGCGGATCCACAATGGCCAGCCGTTCGTGCGCCAAAATAACTTTGTTATTCGAAAAAACACCCGACCAGTCGGGGCCGCGATGACGAACCTGTTTCGACATTTTCAACACCTGAGCGCGTATGTCCTCCAGGGGTTGTTTTACCTCAAAAGCGCCTACAATTCCACACATAATTTTGCAATTAGAAACGGCAAAAGTATAAATTTTTCGGGTAAAAGCAAATATTTTTTGCATTTTCCCCGGGTCCAACGCATAAAAAAAAGAAATTGTAAAGACATTTGCGGCGTGGAGGAAACTCCTGACTGACGCACCCGCCCTATGTCAATGAATAATGAGCGCCTTCCGCCGCAGGTATATGAACAATTTTTATTACCTTTGCGCCTTGAATATAAGGTAATGTTGCTGCTTGCACCGGACAATTGGAATGACTACGAGTTGGTTGATTGCGGCGGGTTTGAAAAACTTGAACGTTTCGGCCGCTTTATGTTGGCGCGCCCGGAGCCCAAGGCGATATGGCAAAAATCGTTGCCTGCCAGGGACTGGGAACGGATGACGCATACCCGCTTTGTCACCGGCGCCGGGTTTGGCAAGTCGGGGGCAGCCGACAGCGGCACGTGGCAAACCGTGCAGCCAATGCCCGAACAGTGGACGGTAAACTACAGCCGGGAAGGGCTAAACCTGCAACTGCGATTGGGTTTAACGGCCTTCAAGCACGTGGGCCTGTTTCCGGAACAGGCGCCGAACTGGGACTATATTTTCCGGACGGTGAAAACGCTAAAGACGCCTCAACCCAAGGTGCTGAACTTGTTTGCTTACACTGGAGGCGCCTCCTTAGCCGCTAAAGCGGCAGGCGCCGAAGTGCTTCATTTGGACTCGGTGCGGCAGGTTGTAAGCTGGGCGCGCGAAAATATGACGCTGAGCGGCTTCGACAACATCCGCTGGGTAGTAGAGGACGCTTTGAAGTTTGTAAAACGCGAAGCCCGTCGCGGTAATCGCTACAACGGCATTATGCTCGACCCGCCGGCCTACGGGCACGGCACCGGCGGCGAGAAATGGAAACTCGACGAGTGTCTGCTGAACATGTTACAGGAATGTCACAAAATATTATTGCCCAATGACTGCTTTTTTATATTGAACCTGTACTCCAACGGCTTTTCTTCGCTGGTGGCCGACACCATTGTCCGCAACGTGTTCGGCGATATAAAAGGACAGGAATCCGGCGAATTGTTTTTACAGGACCGTTTCGGAAAACGGTTATCGTTAAGTGTTTTTACGCGATTTAAACTATGAAATTTTTTTCTCACAGGATTATTGCTATTATCATAGCGCTGCTAACGGTGGCAGGCGGCTCGCTGGTGGCCATATTTTTTGCCATTCACTTTCACATCGGCATATTGATAGGATTGTGTATCTTGATTTTAATCCTTATTTACTTTCTGGTGTATGCCACGCTACAGCGCTTTGTCATCAACAAACTCACGCCCATCTACAAAACAATTTACAACACGGAGAACATCAAAATCAAGAAAGACCTCAAAAGTAACGTGAAGGGCAGCGATATTATTGAGCGGGTAAACCGCGATGTGGTGGACTGGGCGGCGAAGAAAACGGAAGAAATCAGCCGGCTGTCGGAATTGGAGCGGTATCGCAAGGAGTTTTTGGGGAATGTGTCGCATGAGTTGAAAACGCCGATATTCAACATTCAGGGTTTCATCCTCACCTTGCTCGACGGGGGCTTGAACGATCCGGATATCAACCGGAAATACCTCGAACGAACGGAGAAAAGTGTAGAGCGGCTCATCAACATCATGCAAGAATTAGACGTGATTAACCGCATAGAAACCGGCCAAATGCAGTTGAATAAAACGACGTTCAATATTGTGTCGCTGGTAGAAGAGCTGTTTGAATCGTTTGAACTGACGGCCGAGAACAGGCAAATCGACTTGCGCTTGCACGCGCCGGTGGGCGGGAAAATCATGGTGTATGCCGACCGCAAACGTATCTCGCAAGTGCTGACCAACCTCATTGCAAACTCCATCAACTACGGTCGCGAAGGCGGCGAAACGGTGGTGTTGTTTTCTCATTTGCCCAACCGCATTTTGGTGGAGGTGAAGGACACGGGCATCGGCAGTAGTGCGGAAGCCCTGCCGCGCATTTTCGAACGGTTCTACCGCGTGGACAAACACCGCTCACGCGAACACGGCGGAAGCGGGCTGGGACTGGCCATCGTAAAACACTTCATTGAAGCGCACGACCAGTCCATCAATGTGCGTAGTGAACTGGGGAAAGGCACCACGTTTGCATTTACTTTAGATAAATCGAAATAAATTATATGCCATGCAATTTTTAACTGTTACCTGGAATGTAGATCCCGAACTGATCACTATCGGCCCCATGCACGTGCGATACTACGGGGCGCTTTTCGTATGCGCCTTTGTGGTGAGTTATTTTCTGTTTCTACGCATGTTTAAACGCGAAAAACTGCCGGTGGCTTTATTGGAGCAACTTACCGTGATTGTGGGCATTTCCACGTTTGTGGGCGCGCGCCTGGGGCATTGTTTGTTCTACCAGCCCGGATATTTCTTGGCGCATCCGCTCGAAATTATTCTTCCCGTCCGTTTTTCCCCACATTTTGAAATCATCGGCTACCAGGGGCTGGCGAGCCATGGCGCGGCCTTTGGTATCCTCATCGGGTTGTGGTATTTCTGCCGGAAGCATAAAAAAAACTACATCTGGATACTCGACCGCATTGCCATTGCCATACCGCTTGCCGGATGTATGGTGCGCATAGGCAACCTGATGAATTCCGAGATTTACGGCGACGTCACAAACCTGCCGTGGGGCTTCATCTTTGTGCGTGCCGGCGAAACCCAGCCGCATCACCCTACACAACTTTACGAGGCGCTGTCCTATCTGGCGCTCTTCTTCCTGTTACATTACCTCTACCGGCGCAAATTGCCCGCGCTACGGCGCGGCACGTTGTTCGGCATTTTCCTTATCGGATTATTCTCCGCCCGTTTTTTCATAGAATTTATCAAAGAACCGCAAGTGGGGTTTGAGGAAAATATGTTTCTCAATATGGGGCAATGGCTCAGTGTGCCGTTTATTGTGGCGGGCGTCACATTCTTATGGTGGAGTTTGAAATACGGCAAGCCCGAACCGGCCGGTGCACAACCGGCAAAGCAAACCAAAAAGCAATTGAAATAATTTTGTTATCTTTGTAAAACAATGAGGCAAATATGGATCACATATACAGGATGACGCATATCGAGAATATCCCTCATATTCTTAAATATGGCATTACGCATAAAAGCTCGCCTAATGCCAATCCTGATTATGTGACGATCGGCGATGTCAGTTTGATTGGCACAAGAGCAACAAAGCAAGTTAAAATAAATAATGGCAATCGCGCGCAATCCTTTGGCACGATTACTTTAGGTGATTTTATTCCGTTTTATTTTGGCGTTCGTATGCCGATGTTGTATGTGATACAACACGGCGGGAATTGCATTGAAAAAGCGACGCCTAAAGAGGATATAATTTATGTTGTTTGTAAGTTAAGTGATGTTGCCGAATCCGGCTCGACTTATTATTTTTCGGATGGACATGCAACAGATGCTTTTACATC
>JAIRLC010000170.1 GCA_031259645.1 Prevotellaceae bacterium
AAGGCTTTTGAGAGTTCGTTGAATTTTGCATTGCGCTGTTTTTCACCGGTGATGCCGGCTAATTCCGGTAAAATTTTATCGCTCACGTCTTCAATCTGGTCTAAAAACGTGACCGTCAAACCGGGCGTAGGAAGTTCATCGGCGCGGGTCGCCGCCCAAAAGCCATCCTTCAGGTAGTCATGTTCCACGCTGCTGTGCTTCTGAATAACGCCGTACCCACAATGGTGGTTGGTAAGCAGCAACCCTTCGGACGAAATAATTTCGCCGGTGCAACCGCCACCGAAAATCACCACCGCGTCTTTCAAACTCGATTGGTTGATGCTGTAAATCTCTTCGGCCGACAGCGTCAAACCTTGCCTTTGCATGGCGGCGTAATTCAGTTTCTCGATAAGCGGCAAGAGCCACATGCCTTCATCGGCAAATAACGGCCTTGCAAAAACCGTCAATCCGCAAAGTAATAAAAATAGAAAATTTCTCATTGTATTGAATATTTTATTCTGTTTCAATTATTGACTTAAAATAACATCACTTGCACATCCTCTACCAGTTTAAAACTCCGCCGGTGGTAGGGCGTTACGCCATAGCGTTGAATAGCCATCCGGTGCTTTTCTGTGGGATAACCCATATTCTGTTCCCATCCGTAGGCCGGGAATTCCTTGGCAAGCCGGCACATCCATTCGTCGCGGTGCGTTTTCGCCAACACCGACGCCGCCGCAATGGAAGCAAAAGTGGCGTCGCCTTTTACCACGCACACGTGCGGTATTTTCCGGTAAGGGAAAAACTTATTCCCATCCACCAGAATACAGTCAGGCCGCAACAACAGGCCATCTAACGCGCGGTGCATGCCCGCAATAGAAGCCCGCAAAATGTTGATGGCGTCAATTTCTTCGTGGCTCACTTTGGCCACTTGCCATGCCAGCGCTTCCGCCTCAATGACTGTTCGCAACTTGTCGCGGTGTTTCCGGGTCATTTGCTTGGAGTCGTTCAACAACGGATGGTGAAAATCCGGCGGGAGGATTACCGCCGCGGCCACTACCGGCCCCGCCAGGCATCCGCGTCCGGCCTCGTCGCAGCCCGCTTCTATCCGGTTTTTCTGTAAATACGGAGCTAATTTCACAATTTTCATGCTTCAAAGATAAGAAAAGAATGACTAATGTGCTAATGTGACCAATTTCCTAATGTGATTAATAAAGCAGACAATAGATTATAGATTTTTAATCATTTTATTTCTTGATTAGG
The DNA here is from genome assembly GCA_031259645.1 of Prevotellaceae bacterium. Taxonomy (GTDB): domain Bacteria; phylum Bacteroidota; class Bacteroidia; order Bacteroidales; family UBA932; genus JAIRLC01. The sequence continues at coordinate 1,240 of JAIRLC010000170.1, forward strand.
GAGATAAAAGGAGGGGGTGGCGGCTTCGCCGCCGCCCGCAAAACTGTGGGCGGTTGTTTTATTACCGGCCTTACACTTTTGAGGTTTTGTACTTTTTAAACGGGTCTTTTTCCGGAGGAATAAAAAGATAGGCTTTCAATTCTTTAAAGCTCATGTCCTTTGTTTCGGCATAGATTTGTGCTTGAATGGCGTTTTTCATTTCTACGCAATCAAAATCTTTTACTTTTTTAGTCGTTCCCATAATTTACTAATTCTTTAGGGTTTCTTATCTCGAGAATAGCGTACCCGTTTTTCAGGTTTATTCCATTGTATCCTTTTATCCGGTCTAAGTTGACAATGTGCTTGAAGTTCCAACTTGCCAACACGTCTACTTTATAAATGGTGGCTATGGCAATATGCTGACAATCTTCCAAACTTGATTTTCCCACAACCTTTTCTGCAATATAATCATTAGCTAAATTTTTAGCTTCTTCCGTTAACTCAACGTGTTCAAAACAATTTTCCTCATAATTTTGAAAAAGTTCCTGCACGTGTAAAGGCGCTCGAATCAGTTCTTTCTTCAGTAAATCCGATACCACAAAAACTATCTCTCCCTTTTTCAAGCGCTCAAACAAGGCTTGTGTGACAACAGAAAATTCTTCATCAAAAAAACCACCCACAACAGAGGTGTCAATATATATACGTGGCTTCATTTTAATTTTATTTTTCACAAAGTTACGGGAATTTTTCAGAATAGCAAAACCCCAGTTCGGCATAACATCTTCGCACCGCCGTTGCATCCGGAATGGAATAATTTGCGTATATTTGCGGGAAAAAGGGAAAGTTATGCAAACCGCTGCTTTATTAAATCAAATTTATCAGCTACCGCTATACGACCGTATGCTGATAGTGGAACGCACCGCCCGCTCCATGCGCACGGATGCCGGCGAACTGGAAAATTCCGCTGCGCTTATGTCGGCCGAATACCGCGACAATAAGGAACTAACGGCTTTTACGCAACTTGACATGGAGAATTTTTATGAGGCAAGGTGAGCTCTGGCTTGTTGATGCAATCGAAAAATACAATTGTATTACAAGCACACAGGCGCTAACCGAATTTAGCAATGTATGTATAAAAAAATTGCATATACAAAGAGAATTGTCTGACGATTCACAATATTTTTCAGAATTTTGCACCCACAAACAAATAATATGACTACTGAAGCATACCTCAAAGAAGCTATTCGCGTGGCCGAAGAAAACATCGACAACGCCGGCGGCGGCCCTTTCGGCGCCGTGATTGTAAAAGACGGCAAAATTGTG
>JAIRLC010000031.1 GCA_031259645.1 Prevotellaceae bacterium
ACTGTTTTGTAGCGTCCGAGATATTGAAAAAGCAGGAATATACTAATCAATAAAAATAAGACAGACATCCATCGTAACAGGAGAACAATGTCCTGTCTAGCCTCTTGATCGTAGGTGTACAGATTCATGACGGGATACCCTTCGATGCCGTAAACGATGATGCCATGATCGTCGAGCGGAGGCCCGATAATAATGTTGTCGGCAATGCTGAATACCGCATTAACATTGTTGTTGTGGGGCTGATCGACATACACATGGTCATGTTTTATCGCCACAGTAACCACAATACGATAATCGTCTTTATAGAAACTGCGTGTAATATACCAATTATGATTTAACTTTACAAAACGGGAAATAGTGTCTATTTGCAACAATTGCCGCTCATCAATGGGCGCATCGTGTATCCAATGAAGTAACTTCTCATTTTTAAAAATGAAAAAAGCCACATTATTACTAAGATTGGAAGACAATAGCGTATGGATGTCTTGAGGATTGAAATGTGCAATAATATCGTAGATATCTTTTTGTTGCTTGTGAAGTCTCTGGGTGTAACGGGTTACATCATATTTATTAATTTCCGACAATTGAAAGTCGGCTAACGACACACACAAAGTGAGTAGGGCTGCCATCAGAAACCCAAGCGAACTAAACAACAAATAATGTTTTTTTCTCATAAACTGTTAAGGATGATGATAGGATTCGCCTTTAATAATAGTGCACGCACGGTAAAGTTGTTCTGCAAAAATAAGCCTGGCCATTTGATGTGAAAAAGTCATGCGCGACAGGGATATTTTGCCGGTAGCCCGCTGAACAATATCCTCGGAAAACCCAAAAGCGCCGCCTACAGCAAATACCAATGAGCGGGAGGTGTAGCATAATTTCTTCCCAAGATAACCGGCCCATTCTTCAGATGAAAATTGCAAACCGTTCTCATCTAAAAGCAGTAAATCGTCATTGGGGCCAAGTTGCCGGAGAATAAGTTGCCCCTCTTGTGCTTTTAATTGTGCATGAGTTAAACTTCCTGCATTTCGCACATCGGGAATCTCTTTAATCTCAAAGGAAATGTAATGCTGAAGCCGTTTTGTATATATAGCGATGCCTTCACGCAAATAAGCATCAGTGGTTTTCCCTATGACAAGCATAATAACTTTCATAATATTACACAAAGTTAGGAAACTATTTTCTTTTTTCGAAAAGATTTACGAACTTTGTAATGTATTATAGTTTAATAAAAGATGAAAACTTTTTTTTTGTTATTTTTTATTTTTCCGGTAATCGCCACGGCGGAAACACCGCAAATTCCGTGTGAAAATTTATTTGACCCAATAATAAAAGTGTTGAAAAACAACAGTGCAGAAGCCTTTTCCAACTATTTTGCAGATGCTGTGGAATTTGATATTTTTGGTGAAAATAAAATCTATAGCAAACTGCAAGCCGAACAAGTTGTTAAGACTTTTTTTACACGTAAGTCGATAAAACAAATTATAATGAAACACTGTAGTGGAAAAGATTATCTGAAATATGCGGTTGCTGAAATAACCGATACGGAAGACTTGCTGTACCGGGCTACGATTTTTGTACGTATAGAAAGTGATGGAAATGCCGTAATTCAGGAAGTTCGGCTGGAAAAAGAAGAATAATGGATATGCAAAGTTATATTGACGGTTTGCTTACACTGGCAATCGCAGAAGACATAGGCAACGGCGACCATACCTCGCTGGCAGTTATTTCCCCGGAAGCGGAAGGAAAAATGAAGCTATTGGTGAAAGAAGAAGGTGTGATTGCGGGCATTGACATTGCAAAGCAACTATTCAAACGGATAGACCGGCGTTTGGAAATGGAACAATTGCTGAAAGATGGCGCCCGGGTGCAAAAGGGCGATATTGCCTTTTATGTAACGGGACGGGAACGCGCACTGTTGCAAGCAGAGCGCTTGGTGTTAAATATAATGCAACGAATGAGTGGGGTGGCTACACAAACCGCCACCTACGTGAAAGAATTGAAGGGTTTGAAAACGCAAGTGCTCGACACGCGGAAAACCACGCCGGGCATGCGCGTATTAGATAAGCTGGCGGTAAAAACCGGAGGCGGTGGTAACCACCGGATGGGTTTGTTTGATATGATTCTATTAAAAGATAATCACGTAGATTTTGCGGGAGGCATTGAACAGGCAATTGTGAAAACCCTGGAATATTTGCAGCGTACAGGGCTCAATTTGGCTATCGAAATAGAAGTGCGTTCGCTGGAAGATCTGAAAACAGTGCTGCGTGTGGGTGGTGTGCAACGAATCATGTTCGATAATTTCGATTTGCCAACAACAAAAGAAGCCGTAACATTAGTGGCCGGGCGCTATGAAACCGAATCTTCTGGCGGAATTACACTCGAAAACTTGCGCGCTTATGCCGAATGTGGCGTTGATTTTATTTCTGTGGGCGCTTTGACACACCAAATCAAAAGCCTTGATTTGAGCCTGAAGGCAATTTAATATAAAAATCCGAAAAGCCATAACGGAATATGATTTAGGAAACCATACTCAATATCGTCGATACCCAAAAAGGCATTTTTCACATGCTGAATCTGTTGCCCTGTCTTGTTTCTTCCACCTACTTCAATGGTGAACTTTCCGTCAATAAGAAAATCCCCTTTGTCGGAATAATTTATTTTATGTTTTTTACTCAACTGATTTAAAAAAAAGGTTTCGCGTAAATTTCCGATATTGGGCTTTTCCATAGATAACGCATACACCAGGTTGGGGTTATCAAGAAAAAGTTTGTCGGGCTTCTGCAACAGGCTGATGCCAACCGCTTGTTTAAAAATATTTTTAGTCAGCTCGGCCTGCCCCATATAATGAAGGTAGGTGAGGAGCGTATTACGATTTACACCAATACGTTCACTAAGTTTGGTGACATTGGGAATAAAAGGCACAGCCTGCGCAATAATGAAGAGCAATTGTTTTAACTTGTTGGTGTATGCTACTTCCACATTGCGCAAGAGTGGCAGTTCTAACTCAATGATCATATTCACGATTTCCTGAATGCGGCTGTGATACGTGATTTCCGATTCTTTAAAGAAAGGATAATACCCCTTGTTGAGATAAACTTCAAAGTATTTTATAGGCGCGACGCGATGAACAATATCTTTGGCTATTTGTTCATGTTTTTTTAAAATATCATCAAGATTTAGCGCCGGGAAATCGGTGCCTTGCGTCATGTTCAGGTATTCGCGGAAGGAGAGCCCTTGCATATTGTACGACACAGCCCTGCGGCTTAGATCGGCGCGTTGGTTAAGAATTTGAAGCAACGAAGAACCGGTGAATATGACTTTTAATTCAGGGTAATCGTCGTAAATATTTTTTATTTCTTGTGACCAATTGGGATATTTGTGCACTTCGTCGATGAGCAAATGCGTCCCGCCACGTTTGGCAAAGCGATCGGCAAGATCCACGAGATTATTTTCACTGAACCAAATGTTATCAAGGCTGACATAGAGTGTGCTGTCTTTTGGCAAGTGCTTTTTGGCATATTGTAACAAAAGAGTGGTTTTCCCAATGCCGCGGGCGCCTTTAATTCCAATGAGGCGCATTTCCCATGGAATAACATCCATGTCACCACGAATGAAATCAAGATTTGTATCCTGCATTTTTTTTTGATGTACTTCTATTAACCGTTCCATAGCATTTTTGCTTATTATAATAGGCAAAAGTACATCTTTTTATTTAATACACAAAACATTTTTATAATTTTTTGCTTATTGTATTAATTATTTTCTATAAAAATTGCTTAATGTATTAAGCAAAAATGTGAAAATTTTTACCAACAAGCTTATACTCAATAAATTAATGTGTAAAAAAGGGCGTATTTTTGGAATAAGGGTTTTATTCGCCTTTACCGTGGCAGTTTTTGTACTTCTTACCACTGCCGCAGGGGCAAGGTTCGTTACGTCCCACTTTCTTTTCTACATGCACAGGCGCTTGTGATTTAGGCTGACTGCTGTTGGCCGAGAGTTCGGGCCGGCTGGCTTGCATGCGGCTGTGGTCAGCGCGCCGTTGCTCGGCTTGTTTGATGTTTTGTGGATCACGCAAGGGAATGTGAGCGCGAAGGAGGAAAGACAACACGTCGCGATTAACTTTCTCAAGCATGGAACTGAATAACTCATAACTTTCGAACTTGTAAATTAAAAGCGGGTCTTTTTGCTCATATACAGCCGATTGCACGGATTGCTTGAGGTCGTCCATTTCGCGGAGATGTTCTTTCCAATGCCCGTCAATCGTTATAAGCATGATGGTTTTGCTTAACGTATGCGAAACTTCTTTGCCTTCATTTTCCACAGCCCTCTTAAGATTTACGGCAATTTGCATCATTTTTTGCCCATCACTGAAAGGCACGGCTATGTTTTCATAAGTGGCGCCTTGCGTTTCATATACTTGTTTGATAATGGGTAATGCCTGTTTAGCCATAAAATCAGCGCGACGCTGGTATTCGGTAATAAGTTGTTCCGACAACAATTCGCCAAGCGCCGAAGCCGACGTCTCACGATAGGTTTGCTCGTCAATGGTTGGTTGAATAGATAATTGACGGAGAATATCAAATGAAAATTCTTCGTAACTTTTATCGTTTTCTGCTTGCTGTGCCAATGATGCGCTGTAATCGTGCATCATGTTTTGTACATCAACATCAATACGTTCACCGAATAACGCATTGCGACGGCGGGTGTAAATCACTTCCCGCTGCGAATTCATCACATCATCATACTCAAGAAGGCGTTTGCGGATACCGAAATTGTTCTCTTCTACTTTACGCTGTGCGCGTTCAATAGATCTTGAAAGCATGGAATGTTGAAGCACCTCGCCTTCTTTCATCCCCATGCGATCGACAATAGCGGCGATACGCCCTGAGCCGAAAAGACGCATGAGGTTATCTTCGAGCGACACGTAGAAGTTGGATGTCCCGGGGTCGCCTTGGCGTCCGGCGCGGCCGCGCAACTGACGGTCAACGCGGCGGCTGTCATGGCGCTCTGTGCCAATGATGGCCAGCCCGCCGGCTTCTTTTACGCCGGAGCCGAGTTTAATGTCGGTACCCCGTCCGGCCATGTTGGTGGCAATGGTAACAGCGCTTGCCTGGCCGGCTTCAGCGATAATTTCAGCTTCGCGGGCATGTTGTTTCGCATTTAAAACATTATGCCTGATACCGCGTAATTTCAACATGCGACTCAATAACTCGGAAACTTCCACAGAGGTTGTTCCCACAAGTACAGGCCGTCCGGCTTTAGAAAGTTCTACAATTTTGTCGATAACGGCATTGTATTTTTCACGCTTGGTTTTGTAAATTAAATCATCGTAATCTTTTCGTATGATGGGACGATTGGTGGGAATTACCACCACGTCTAACTTGTAAATGTTCCACAACTCGCCGGCTTCGGTTTCAGCTGTACCGGTCATCCCCGAAAGTTTGTGGTACATTCTGAAATAATTCTGTAAAGTAATGGTGGCAAACGTTTGTGTGGCAGCTTCCACTTTCACCCGCTCTTTGGCCTCAATAGCCTGATGCAGCCCGTCGGAATAACGGCGCCCTTCCAATATACGGCCGGTCTGTTCATCCACAATTTTAATTTTATTATCCATTACCACATATTCCACGTCCTTTTCAAACATAGAATAAGCCTTGAGCAATTGATTGACGGTGTGCACACGTTCAGACTTGAGGGCGTAGTCCGATAGCATGGTGTCCTTCTTCTGAAGTTTTTCGTCCACCTTCAAATCACTTTTTTCGAGCTCTGCAATTTCGGAACCGATGTCGGGTAACACAAAAAACTTGTTATCACTTACACTTTGCGAAATAAGATCAATCCCTTTGTCGGTAAGCTCTACAGAGTGTTGCTTCTCATCAATTACGAAAAATAAATCGTCGGTAACGAGGTGCATTTGCTTACTGTTGTCCTGCATGTAGAAATTCTCGGTCTTGAGCAAAAGTTGCTTGTGTCCGGCTTCGCTTAAGAATTTAATCAGCGGCGTATATTTCGGCAATCCTTTGTGGGCACGAAGAAGAAGCTTACCTCCCTCGTCGTTTTTTCCTTCATTGATGAGTTTGCGGGCGTCGTTAAGCAACTGCGTGACCAGGTTGCGTTGGGCGTTGTAAACCTTTTCAACATTAGGTTTAAATTCATTAAACTGTTGGTCATCGCCTTTGTCAACAGGCCCTGAAATGATTAGTGGCGTGCGTGCGTCATCAATCAAAACGGAGTCCACTTCGTCCACAATGGCGAAGTGATGCTTGCGTTGCACCAGATCACTGATATTGATGGCCATGTTGTCGCGTAAATAATCAAAGCCAAATTCGTTGTTAGTGCCGAAAGTAATATCGGCGCGATAAGCTTTGCGGCGTGCGTCGGAGTTCGGCTGATGCTTGTCGATACAATCTACCGATAAGCCATGAAATTCGTAAATAGGCCCCATCCATTCCGAGTCGCGTTTCGAGAGATAGTCATTGACCGTTACCACGTGTACGCCTTTTCCCGCAAGGGCATTGAGAAATACGGGCAGGGTAGCCACTAATGTTTTTCCTTCGCCGGTAGCCATTTCGGCGATTTTCCCCTGATGCAATACAACACCGCCGAAAAGTTGCACATCATAATGCACCATATCCCACGTGATCATATTCCCGCCGGCTATCCATTGGTTTTTCCAGATTGCTTTATCCCCTTTGATAGTAACATTGTCCTTCTGCGTGGCGATATTGCGGTCGAAATCGGTAGCGGTCACTTCGAGTTCGGCATTTTCTTTAAAGCGGCGTGCCGTTGATTTGACGATAGCAAAGGCTTCCGGAAGTATTTCCATGAGTACCGCTTCTATCTCTTCGTCGATATTTTTAGTGAGCTTGTCAATCTCGGTAGCGATGGCTTCTTTTTCAGCAATCTCAACGTCTGCCCTGCGGAGTTGTTCCCGCAATTCTGCTTTATTGGTTGTCGAGGCGGCCAGTCGTGTGGTAATTATTTCTTTGAGCCGGTTTGTTTCGGCGCGCAGTTCGTCGTTCGATAACTTGTCATAAGTTACATAAACCTCGTTGATTTTATCAACGTAAGGCATGATCATCTTCAAGTCACGGTCGGATTTTGTGCCGAATAATTTTTTGAGTACAGAGCCAAAAATAGCCATAGCATTATTGTGTTATATAACTTACAAAGATGGGTATTTATTTGTAATTTTGCAAATGATGACTGTTGCTGTCAAAAATCGGCAAAATTTGACAGTTGTTGTTTTTACTGTCAAAATAAAACCGGTTACTACATTTCAGATAGTAAATTGAACAAGTCAACATTCAGGTAAATGATTTCTTTACCTATTTTTTTCGGAATCATAATACCCAGTGTTTCCATTTGCCGGAGGTATTTTTTTGCCGTATTTAAACTTTTGATCCGCTCATCTAAGAGTCGTTTTGGGCTTATGTAGGGCTGTTCGAATATTTTTTCTACGGACTCTTTTGGGATATGGGGTAATTTTTTCGCAATAAGTTTCGTGGTATTAGCGAATAACCGGTTGATTTCATTTATTTTTTGAATAGTGAGCGACGCCGTTTCTTCTATGGCTTTCAACATGTATAGTATCCATTTTCGCCAATCTTGGCGGGCGGTTACCGCATTCAAGTAAGCATAATAATCGTCTTTATTGTTGATGATGTAGGCGCTTAGGTAGAGCATCGGGATGTCTAATAATTTTTTTTTGTATCAGCAGTAATATGTTGATAATTCTGCCGCATCGGCCGTTTCCGTCCCTGAAAGGGTGGATGGCCTCAAACTGGTAGTGGGCTACCGCCAGTTTTATGAGAGGATCGTAGTCATATTTTTTGTCGTCGTTCAAGTAGGCGATTAAGTTGTTTAGTTTCTGTTCAAGTATTTTTGCCCCTTTTGGAGGCGTGTAGATTACTGTGCCACCCAAGTTGCCGCTGCCTCGTTTTTTAATTACTATTTCGGTTTGCGGCGGGCGTATGCCGTCGGTTGTTTGTTGCACTTTTTGATAGACTTCAACGATTAGCTGGGTGGAAAATTCGCTTTTTTTCTTTAACCGGTTGTATCCTTTCCATAAAGCCTCGCGGTAATGCAACACTTCCTTTGCGCCGCCTTTCAATTCGCTGTCATCTTTTATGTTATCCGACAGCGATTTGTAGAGTTCGTCGTCAGTTGTGAAGATGTTTTCAATTTCGGTGCTGGCTTTGGCTTCACGCAATGCCAGGGTATTAATCAGCACCGACTGGTTAGGCAGCTTTTGTGCAATGCCTTTTAGTTCCGCCAATGCCCGGTTGGCCTTATTCAAGGCTTTCATAATCTCGATGGTTAAAATTTTCTCATCGGGAGGGGGAAGTAGTGGTAACTGGTTGTAGGGGATGTTGCGGTCGTAAGGTTTTGTGGCCATTGACAGAAGATTTTATTTTTGGCAAATATAATCATTTTTTGACAGAAAAACAAATTAATGTCAAATTTAACAAAAAATTGACATTAATGCTTTTTACTGTCACTCGTTGACAGTAAAAAGTGCCAACTGTCAAAAATAGACAAAATTTGACAGTTGCTGTTTTTTCTGTCAAATCAGAAAAACTTGCATTGGGGATGTATTTTCGTTGAAAGTCGTTATATTTGTGTGATGAAGCGACAATTTATAATCACTGATGATGGTTCGCATACGTTGTTTGTGCCGGAATTAAATGAAACGTATCATTCTACACGGGGAGCCATGCAAGAATCGCTGCATGTGTTTCTACAAGCAGGATTTCGTTATGCCATGTCTTGTTTAGCAAGACAGCCGTTACGGGTGCTGGAGGTGGGTTTTGGTACGGGCTTGAATGCCTTATTAACGTGGCGGGAAGCGGAATATTTGAGCGTTCCGGTTTATTATGAAGCTGTGGAAAAATATCCATTAGGTGAAAAAGAAGCGGCTACGTTGAATTATCCCGGGCAAGAAAAATTGGCGTGTTTGCATGGATGCCAGTGGGAAACGCCGATGGCGCTATCGTCTTGTTTCACGTTGTGTAAAAAAAACGTTGATTTGTTGGAATACGTGCCAACGGGGCATTTTGAGGTGATTTATTTTGATGCTTTTGCCCCAGACGTGCAGCCGGAATTGTGGGGTAAAGATGTGTTTCGTAAATTATACGAGGCCTTACATCCATGTGGAATATTGGTTACTTATTCGGCAAAAGGCACGGTGAAGACACTATTGCGTGATACGGGTTTTGACGTGCAACGGTTGGCCGGTGCGGTGGGGAAGCGACACATGATACGGGCAATAAAGCATTAAAGCTCTACGCTACGTGTCAAATATTCCGAATAATTTTTGATGCAAGGCACATAATCTTCGCTTGTCAGCAAAGGCGAAGAGATGAGATAATCTGCGGTAGAACGGTTGTAAGCCGATGGAATATTATAAAGTGTAGAGATGCGTAACAGGGCTTTTACGTCCACATCATGCGGTTGTGACTGCATGGGATCCCATAAGAAAATCAAGAGGTCGATTTTGCCTTCGGCAATCATGGCGCCCAATTGTTGGTCGCCACCTAAAGGCCCTGATTTTAGTAAAGTAATATCAATGTGGCTGGTGCGTTGTCCTTGCTTGTGATGCAGCGCTTCTTCTATCATCCTGCCCGTGGTGCCTGTACAAACCAAATGGTATTTTTCAAGAATGTGGTGGTTAAATTCCACCCATTCAATAATGTCACGTTTACGGTTGTCGTGCGCCACTAAGGCTATAGTTTTTTTTCTCGTCATTATTATGTTATCCTTAAATTCGGAACAAAGATACGGAAAATACCAGATTTTTGCTTTATCGTAAGTTCAATTTTACTTTTTTTCATTGTTAAGGTTATAAAAAAACCCCGAAAGCATCGGGGTTTCATTTTATACCGGATGAATTGCACCTACCGGGCATGCATCAGCGCAAGTACCGCAGTCGATGCAGACATCTGGATCAATTTTGTAAAAGTCGCCCGGAGAGATTGCCTCCACGGGACATTCATCAATGCACGTACCGCAAGCGGTACATTCATCTTCAGCAATTTTGTGAGCCATTGCAAATTAATTTAAAGTTAAAAATCTTACAAATGTACATATATTCTTAAAAAATACAAAAAGTAGCAACAAAAAAGTGTAAGATATAGGAAAATTTACTATTTTTGCACGTGTTATACTGAAAATTAAAATTTACTTGTATATGAAGACTCGTTGTTTTATTTTATGGCTGATGACTTCTGTGGCAGTTGCTGCTTATGCTCAAGGGCCTTTTACTATTGTGTTTGATAAGACATCCCATAATTTTGGGGAAATTGACCAAAAAGGTGGGCCGCAGACGTTTTCATTTGAATTTACGAATAAGGGTACTGAGCCTATCGTTATTCAGAATGTGACAGCATCTTGTGGTTGCACTTCCCCTGATTGGACTAAAACACCTGTGCCTCCGGGGGGGCGTGGTTTTGTGAAGGCTACATATACGCCTTCGGCGGTAATGCCATTTAATAAAAGTCTTACCGTATATTCCAACGGAACTCCTTCGCCACAAGTGCTGCACATCAGCGGAAAAGTGGTGGCACAAGCGCCCAGAGTAGAAGAACAATACCCTGTGGCTGTGGGGGCGTTGCGTTTGCGGAAAAGTGAAATTTCATTGGGCCGTATTGCGCAGGGCGCCTCGAAGAGAGATTCTGTTGAAGTGATTAACACGGGGGATGAGCCGCTGACACTTGCATTTACTAATGTGCCGAAACATGCGGCGGTAGAATTAGTTCCAGCTACTTTGCAGAAAAATGAAAAGGGATTTATCCGCAGCCGTTTTAATACTGCTGCAATGAAGTCACAGGAATGGGGCATTGTGAAACATGCCGTAGGCCTTACGATTAACGGGAAAGCGCAAGACACGCCGAAACTCACCATTGCGGCTACTATCGAAGATGATTTTAGTAAACTCACGCCGGCCGATTATGAAAACGCACCGGCCGTATCATTGAAAGAAACTACTTATAATTTTAATACGATAAAAACCGGCACGAAAGTAACTGCCGAATTTGAACTCACAAACACAGGAAAGAGCCCCCTGCTTATCCATAAGGCGTATGCCGAATGTGCGTGTTTAAAAGTTTCAGCGCCCAAGTCGGTTAAAGCCGGCGCTACGGCTGTGATAAAAGCCGTATTGGACACGAAAGGCGAAGAAGGAAATAATATATTTTATTCCATTACTTTATCTACAAATTCACCCTCACAAAGTGCACCGGTATTGATGATCACAGGTACGGTGACAAAATAATATGAACTTTGTAGAAGATAGCGCCTTATTCGTAAATAGTGGGGTAGAACAGCCTCCGATGATCAATCCGAATGCTGCTGCACTTCTTAAGAAGGCGCCGCAGCATTTGTTGCAAGTACACGAATATGTAGAAGGCATTAAAGCGGGAAACGTGACGATTCTGAGCAAGGCTATCACCTTAATCGAAAGCCGGCTACCGGCGCATCAAGCGTTGGCGCAACAAGTGGTGGAGGCCTGCCGGCCGTATGGCGACAAGTCGGTGCGCATCGGGATCACCGGAGTGCCGGGCGCGGGAAAAAGCACGTTCATTGAAGCGTTCGGCAAGTACCTCACGAAAAGGGGACACCGCTTGGCCGTGCTGGCTATTGATCCGAGCAGCGAACGTTCCAAAGGCAGTATCTTAGGCGACAAAACCCGCATGGAGGAGTTGAGTACCGACCCGCACGCGTTTATCCGCCCAAGCCCCAGTGCGGGCTCGTTAGGCGGTGTGGCGCGCAAAACGCGCGAGAGCATTGTGCTCTGCGAAGCCGCAGGGTTCGACACGATATTCATTGAAACGGTAGGGGTGGGGCAGTCGGAAACCGCCGTACACTCCATGACCGATTTCTTCCTGCTGTTGATGAGTTCCGGCGCGGGTGACGAGCTGCAAGGCATCAAGCGGGGCATCATGGAGATGTCGGACATGCTTGTGATTAATAAAGCCGACGGCAGCAATATTGACAAAGCCAGTGTGGCGCAAGCCCAATACCAAAGCGCCTTACGCCTGTTCCCGCTCTCCGAGTCGGGATGGGAGCCCAAAGCACTGATGGTCTCTTCCATTGAAAAAACAGGTTTGGATGATGTACTGACGCAAATAGAAGCTTACCTTACATCGACAAAAGAAAGCGGCTACTTCGCACGCCGGCGGCGCGAACAGGCGCGTTATTGGATGTATGAAACGATAGACGAGGCGCTGAAAAGCGACTTTTACCACAACCCTGCGGTGGAAGCCGCGTTAGCCGGTTATGAGCAAGCCGTACTCGCCGGAAAAAAAAGTTCCTTTACCGCCGCCAAGGAACTTTTGGAGTCGTACTATAAGTCCGGGGCATTCAGCTTTTGACTTAAGCGTAAGGCTTCGCACCGGACGGGGATTGTTAGCAAGCAGAATTTTAAATTAACAGTATTATAACGTTGAAAGTTGTAATTCGGCTGTAGGTAAAAGGAGAAAAGCAAATCATCGAGTGTTCCGCTGACCACTAACCGTTAACCACTAATCACTAACTCATAATTTCTCTTCCACGTTCCACACGAAAGCGGAGAGGCCTTGCTCTTCGG
>JAIRLC010000078.1 GCA_031259645.1 Prevotellaceae bacterium
GAAATGATTGATTTTGCGAAGGGGACGTCGTGTAAAAGTACCAAGCTGGTGCATGGCGGGGTGCGTTACCTGCAACACGGCGATGTGATGTTGGTGCTGGAAGCCTTGCGGGAGCGGGGACGCATGAAGCAAAATGCGCCTCATTTGGTCAAAGATCAATCTTTTGTCATATCAAATTATACGTGTTGGGATAATTTTTTATATTTTTGTGGACTTACTTTCTACGATATGTTATCGTTTGGTTTCGGATATGGCCGCAGTCGTTTCATTTCGGCCAAAAAAGTAATAAAATGTTTGCCGACTACCATCAAGCGGGGGTTGAAAGGCGGCATTGTGTACCACGACGGGCAGTTCGACGATTCGCGCATGGCGGTGAATTTGGCGCAAACCTGCGCGGACTTGGGCGGTGTAGTCGTGAATAAAGCAAAAGTAACGGCCATGCTGCACGACGAAACCGGAAAAGTGGCCGGCGTGAAATTCACCGACGCCGAGTCGGGCGGGGAGATAACGCTAAAAGCGCGCTGTGTGGTGAATGCCTGCGGCGTGTTTGTGGACGATGTGATGTCGATGGATGCGCCCGAACACAAGAAAATGGTCACGCCGAGCCAAGGCGTGCATCTGGTATTCGACAAAAAAATCCTGCCCGGCGACTACGCCGTGATGATTCCGAAAACCAGCGACGGCCGCGTGCTATTTGCCGTGCCGTGGCACGACAAGGTGGTGGTGGGCACTACCGATATTAGGCGTCCTGTGGCGGAATTGGAGCCGCTGCCGCTGAAAGAAGAAATTGATTTTATCCTGAATACCGCTGCCCTCTATTTTGAAACGCCGCCGCAATATGCCGACATCCTTTCGGTGTTCGCCGGACAGCGCCCGCTGGCGGCGCCGAAAAGCGAAGGGAAGAGCACAAAAGAATTGTCGCGCGGACATAAGATTATCGTGTCGCCGCACCGCCTCATCACCATTACCGGCGGCAAGTGGACGTCGTACCGCCGCATGGCGGAAGACACGCTCGACAAGGCCATCAAATTAGGCTTGCTGGAAGCCAAAAAGTGCCGGACGAAGAATTTGCGCATCCACGGCTACCGTCCACATCCCGACTTGACCAATCATTTGTATGTGTATGGCAGCGACGAAGTGGCCATCAGGGACTTGGCCGGCAGCGATCCGGGCTATGCAAAAAAGTTGCACAACGACTATCCCTATACGGTGGCGGAGGTGGTGTGGGCGGTGCGGCACGAAATGGCGCGCGACGTGGAAGACGTGTTGGCGCGCCGCGTACGGCTTTTGTACATTGACGCCCGCGCCGCCATAGCCGCCGCGCCGGTGGTAACGCAGGCGATAGCAAAAGAATTAAATAAAGGACAGGATTGGATAGACCGGCAAATTGAAGCCTTCACCACCCTGGCACAAAAATCTATCTTAACTCATAACTCATGAAGAACGTTCTACAACCCCCGGCGCACAAGCCGTTGATAGATGAGGGAAAAATCGATAAGACCTACAAGCAAATGCGGTGGAAAGTTTTTCTCGGTGCTTTCATCGGGTATGCGGCGTATTATTTGGTGCGGAAAAATTTATCGCTGGCTGCGCCCGGAATGATAGAAGAAGGGCTGCTCGACAAAGCAGGACTGGGTATTGCCTGCTCGGCCATTTCTATTGCCTACGCGTTTAGTAAATTCATCATGGGTAGCATTTCCGACCGTAGCGATGCACGTAAATTTTTAGTTGTGGGGCTTATTCTCTCGTCGTTGCTGCTGATTGGCGTGGGGCTTATCCCGTATAGTGCGGCAAGCATTACCCAAAATGTCGTGATCATATTCGTGTTGATGTTGCTGGTAGGATGGTTATCCGGAATGGGTTGGCCTCCCTGCGGACGCATCATGGCGCACTGGTTTTCGCAGAACGAGCGAAGTTTTAAAATGTCGGTGTGGAACACTTCCCACACTGTCGGTAGCGGCTCGCTGGGGCTGTTGGTTATTGCCGGTGTGGCTATTTTCAGCCTGCTGGGAATAGAACAAACGTGGCGGTCGGCTTTCATTGTGCCGAGCGTGGTGGCGCTGCTGATTGCCGGCGTCTGCTGGTGGTTGATTCGCGACACGCCGCAATCGTGCGGCCTGCCTTCCATTGATACATACCGCAACGACTTCTCAGGGAAAAAAAGTGCGAAAGGCGAAGAATTAAAAATCCCCTTCAAACGGCTTTTTGTAGATTATATATTCAAAAACAAAATACTTTGGCTGATCGCTTTTGGTAACGCCTTTGTGTACCTGATACGTTACGGTATCAGCGATTGGGCGCCTGTGTATTTGCAGGAAATGGACATCATGAATGAAGAACAAAGCAGCCTTGCTTTCTCGCTTCACAATTATGCCGGTATTCCCGGAACCATCATTTGCGGATGGATTTCGGCCAAATTTTTCAAAGGGCGTTGCGCTCCGGCCAATGTGATATACATGCTGCTGGTGCTGTTGGGAATTTTACTCTATTGGCAAGCCCTTCCGGCAGCCACTTGGATCACCAACACATTCGGCAGCGACCCGGTGTCAACCTACCATGCGGTGGTGTATGTGGCGCTTTGCGAAATAGGATTTTGTATTTACGGGCCGGTGGCGCTGATTGGCGTGCAAGCCTTAAACCTCGTTCCTAAAAATGCGGCCGGCACGGCAGCCGGGTTCGTCGGCTTGTCCGGCTATTTGGTAGGCGACGCCGTATTGGCAAAGATAGTTATGGGCGCGGTGGCGCAATCAAGCGGGTGGAATGTCACCTTTTGGATGTTTATTGTGGCCGGCGTCCTCGGAACCGTGTTGTGCGCCACCACATGGAAAAAAGAAAAACATAATGAAACTGTTTTTATTCTGTAATATTTGCTTAATATAAATTGTATGACTTTGTAGCTTATTAAAACTTAGCCTATGAAAAAAACATTCTTATTCATGATTCTTTCGATTGCTGTTATTCATCAGGAACGGCTCCGCGCAACCTTTGTCCGCGCACAATGTATCAGGCGGCGGTTTACCATTCTTGCGAACCAATATGTTTCACACATGGATTAACCGGATAACACTGTAAAACGATGACAAAATCATTTAAATATTGGCAGACACGCACCATCATTACCACCATGATCGGATATGCGTTATTTTATTTTGTGCGGAAAAATTTCAGCATGGCCATGCCCGGAATGGAAGCCGACCTCGGCATTTCCAAAACAAGCCTTGGCATTTTTCTTACCCTGAACGGGCTGATATATGGTTTATCGCGGTTTGTTAACGGTCTGTTTGCCGATCGGGTGAATGCGCGGTTTTATATGGCTACAGGACTTGCCCTGTGCGCTATTGCCAACTTCGCCTTTGGCTTCGGCATAGATATTGCGGCCTGGATTAGCGGCGCAACATCCGGCTCGCAATTCACGAATACACTTATCTTATTTATGGGTATTATGTGGCTCATTAACGGACTGCTGCAAGGCTCCGGCTTCCCGCCTTGTGCACGCTTACTAACCCACTGGATTCCTCCAAAAGAACTGGCCACTAAAATGTCGTGGTGGAATACCTCGCACTCTGTCGGTGCAAGTATTGTCATCATCCTCTGTGGTTATATCATGGGAAACATGGGAATGGGCGACCAGCATACCGGCGCATGGCGATGGTGTTTCTGGATCCCGTCGGCTATTGCCTTTGCCGGCGCCCTGTTTCTGTTCCTGTTTTTAAGAGATACGCCATCATCTGTCGGATTACCGGAATTGGAGGGTACCGAAGCGAAGGTAAAAAAACAAGCCGGCAAATCGGCCGAAACAAGCGCCTTTTTACGAGAAAAAGTTTTTGCCAATCCACTTATCTGGATACTCGGCGTAGCCAACTTTTTTGTCTATGTCTGTCGTTTTTCGATACTCGACTGGGGGCCAACCTTGCTCAAACAGTCCAAAGGCGTGAGTATAGAACACGCCGGGTGGCTGGTCGCCTTATTTGAAATTGCCGGTGTGGTGGGCATGATACTCGCCGGATGGTTTACAGACCGGTACATGAAATCACGGGCGCATCGTACCTGCGCGTTCTGTATGACAGGTGCGGCTATATTCATCCTTATATTTTGGCTGCTTCCGCCCAATGCCCCGGTTTGGTCGCTTTTTGCCGTCCTTTGCGCAACCGGATTTTTCATCTATGGGCCGCAGGCGTTGATTGGCATTGCCGCCGCCAATCAAGCGACCAAAAAAGCCGCTGCTACCGCTAACGGGCTGACAGGCTTCTTTGGTTATGCAAGCACTGCCGTATCTGGCGTTGGGTTTGGATATGTCGTGGAACACTATGGATGGGATATCGCCTACATTGTCATCATAGCCATGGCCATGGTAGGCATCGGCATATTTATGCTCATGTGGAATGCAAAAGCCGACGGATACGCTAACGAAGAAATACAAAATTAAAATACACACACTATGCGTCAGGATAAAGAAAAATCAACTGTAAATGCCCGGTTAAAAGCTGTCAAACATGTTGCATTAGACATGGATGGAACGATTTATAAAGGCGGTACGTTATTTCCTTTTACCATCAACGCCCTGCGCACGTTGAAAGACCTGAATATCCGGTATTCGTTCCTGACCAACAACCCGTCGAAAAGCACACAGGAGTATTTACAGCACCTGCGGGCGATAGGAATTCCTGCCATGTTGGACGAAGTGTACACCTCGGGACAAGCCACTATTGATTATCTGCAAGCGCACCATCCGGCAATGAAGCGGCTGTTTATCCTCGGTACGCCCGGCATGATTGTACAGTTTGAAGAAGCCGGTTTCATATCCACCAACGACGACCCGGACGATAAACCGGACGCCGTTGTGGTGGCGTTTGATACGTCGCTGGTCTATTCGCGCCTGTGCAGGGCTGCCTGGTGGGTGGCCGAAAAATTGCCGTACATCGCGACCAATCCCGACAAGGTGTGTCCCACCGACAAACCGACGGTATTAGTGGATTGCGGCTCTATTTGCGCCGCCATAGCGCAAGCCACAGGCCGGAAGCCGGATATTGTCATCGGGAAACCCGCGTCGCGTATGCTGGAGGGCATTATGCAAAGATATTCGCTACAGCCTGAGGAGATAGCCATGGTCGGCGACCGTATTTATACGGATATTGCTATGGCCAAAAGTACACAGGCCGTAGGCGTATTGGTACTAACCGGCGAAGCGTGCCCGGAAGACATAGAAAAAAGCACGATAAAACCGGATATCGTAGTAAATGATTTGTCCGGATTTTGTGAAATGCTGAAAGAGGAGCGAAGCCTCAATGGAAAAAGTTGTTATGTGTCAGTCCAATAACTGTATATGAGTATTGTGAATAAAAATAAATTATTTTAACTTAATCAGTCAAATCGACCTTATAATTATCTCATTTTTAAATAATCTCATTTTTACCACCATTTGTTACAATGCCCTGAAACCAAGGCAGGACGTAATTTTTTAAAAATTC
>JAIRLC010000128.1 GCA_031259645.1 Prevotellaceae bacterium
CGAATTGTATGATGAAGTACAAAAAAAGGAGAAATATTTGACTATTTCTCCTTTTCCCAATTTAATTAACCACGGATGAAAAAACCGTTTAGCGTAATGTATTAAAAATTTATAACCATGCAGGATCTTGCGTTAATGCACCTTTTGACTGATCAATCTCGTTTTGGTCAATGGGGAAGTAGCGGTGCTTTTCAGTCCATCCTTTTGAACCGAGTGTTTCAGCGCCTTTGTCAAAGCGAAGAATATCGAACCAACGTTGCATTTCAAAAGCAAATTCGTAATACCTCTCTTGAAAAATGATATTCAAGTTAGCATCTTTACCTTGGTTAAGTGAAATGCGGTGCGCCTGATCTTGGAATGCACGGTCGCGCACTTTGTCGAACCATCCTTGTGCTTCGGCATCGGCATCACCGCTAATACGCACCTTTAACTCCGCACCTAACAATAGTACATCAGCAAAGCGGTAAAACCGGTACGACATATTTTGACTACTTACAGGGTCGTCTCCCGACGTGTAAGATTCTTTGCGGGGATGGTATTTATAATTGCCTAATAATCCTCTTCCGAGGTCAATACCTTCCTGGTTATCGCTTACATAAAAGGTATTTGTGCCGGTTTTTGACAGCGCATCGGCTGCTTCGTCGGCATATACAATGACTGTACCTTCACGGCGGGTGTCACCAGTTGAAAACATGTCATAGATTTTCCACGTCATTGTGAGTTGTCCGTATCCGGACATCAGTCCGCCCTGTTCTGCGCTACGGGGATCAACAATATCACGCCCGCCTACTGTGGCTACTTTGTTATTCATACCCGAATTATTTCCAGCCATTCCTATTTCGAAAATACTTTCGCGCCCCCATTCGCCGGCTTTGTGCCAAATTTGTAGATAGTCCGGCGTTAGCTGGTAGTACGAGTCATTGGCAATTCCACGTATATCCTCATATGCTTGCTGATATTTGCTTTCGTCGCGGTGAAAAAGAATAATTTTTGCTCGCAATACTTTTGCTGCGTCTTTGCAGATACGTCCTTTTTGCGTAATGGCTCTGTCGGGAAGATATTGTATTACTTCGTCAGACAAATCACCTAACAAAAACTCATACACTTCTGTTCGCGAGGCATTGCCGAAAGAATACAAATCGTCGGAGGAAGTGATTTGTCCCGTAAGCAGGGGAATTTCTTTCCAGCCCATAAACAAGTAGGTATAGTATAATGCGCGGTAAAAACGGGTTTCGGCGTCAATAGCGCGCACAAAACTTTCGTCCAGTCCGCTACGCTCCAATTCATCAATGAGGATGTTTGCAGCAACAATACCTACATACAGCCCCATATCCCATTCATTCCACCAGCCGGTTCCGGTGTACCATTCATTGCTAAAGCAAGTCGTTGGCGTATAGGTAAAATTGTCCCATTTGAATTTATAAGAGCCTTCACCGATACCGCCACCGGTTTCGGCTTCATCGGACAACAGTGTAGAGTAGCTGTGTACTTCCATCAGCCGGTTTTGCGCTTCTTTCATTACGGCATACAAGCCTTTCATTGCACCGTCTTCGGTTTTGTAAAACTCTTCGGAAGAAACCTGTGTCCTCGGATTAATATCCAGGAACTCGTTGCACGATATGAATACTGCTATCAACGTACAACAAATAGCATAAAATTTTATTTTCTGTTTCATATTTGTTATTTTTAATAATTCTAAAATGTAACATTTATTCCCAACGTCCATATCCGTGCCTGCGGATAAGTGCCGCCGTCAAAACCATTACGTGTTCCTACTTCGGGGTCTAATCCGGTGTAGTCGGTAATGGTGAGCAAGTTTTCTGCTTGTATAAAAATGCGGGCTTTTTGCAGGAGTATTTTTTGCGTGATATTGTGCGGTATCGTATAGCCCAGTTGCAATACCTTTAGCCGGAAATAAGAGCCGTCTTCTACATACAGGTTCGACACGGCATTAGCGCCTGTATCGCCGCCTCCGGGCGCTAGGTTTCCTTCATATACAGCGGGTATCCAGTTTGAAGTGCCCTGCCCGTGCCAGCGATTAAGCCAAGCGTTATCCCAATTAGCTTTTGTAACATTGCCCCGGCGGTACAGTTTGTATATTTCGTTACCTTGTACGCCTTGGAAAAATGCACTAAAATCGACGCCTTTCCAATCAGCCGAAAGCGTAAAGCCATACGTCCAGTCAGGATTTGGACTACCAATGTTTGTACGGTCGTCGCCGGTGATGCCGGGTTTTCCATCCAGATCCTTCCAGCGGATACCGCCGACTACAGCATTTGACTGTTGGGAAGCGTCCGCTTCAGCTTGCGTTTGGAAAATCCCGTCATGTACATAGCCGTAAAAAAATCCATAAGGCTCACCATTGGCACGCCAGGTTACCGAGCCACCCAATCCGCCGCCCAGTCCATTTATTGCTACTGGAATGTCCGAATCACCCTGTTCGGTAACAACGTTCTTTACGTATGAGGCATTAGCGCCCAAGCCGATATTTACATTACCCAACCGGAACTTGTAGGATGCGTCGAACTCCCAGCCTTTGTTGCTCACACTGCCTTTATTGGTGAGAATACTGGCGTAGCCTGCGTAGTCGGGTAAGGCAAGCCAGCAAAGCATATCTTTGGTTTTTTTGTCGAACCAGTCGATGGAAAGGCTGAATGAATTAAACAACCGCAAGTCAATACCGATATCCGTTTGTTCGGACGTTTCCCATTTCAGGTTTTGATTGGAATAGCCATTTGATTTAGCTCCCTGCATTATCTGGTCGTCAATAACGGCTCGTAAATCTCCTTGTACAATGAGGCTGGTGTAGCCAAAGGAGCCGATAGCCTCATTACCATTTTGTCCCCAACTGGCTCTGATTTTGGCAAAATCTAGCCATGCCGGTCTGCTTTCCATAAAGCCCTCGTTTGTGAGCACCCAGCCGGCAGATATTGACGGAAATACGGCGAATTGGTTATTTTTGCCGAAATTAGAGGAACCGTCGCGCCGTACTGTTGCTTCAAACAAATATTTTTCGCCATAGTTATAGCTTATTCTTCCAAATAAGGATGCCATTTTATGGTCGGAAGCATCGCCATTCGCCCTCGCGCGGTCGTCACCGTCGGTTGCGCCAGAGATGTTTAAAAATCCTTTATCTATACTTACTTCTATCAAATCATAGCGTTGTCCACTGATGTAATGATAGAAACTAGACGAAAGTGTAGTACCCGCTAAAATACCCAGGTTATGCTTCCCGAAATTAGTATTATACTGCAAGATATTTTCCCATTGCCACGTGTAGGATTCGCTCATTAAATTATACACGGAAGATGCGGCATATTTTTGATCTGCATTGAGGTCATAAGCCGGCGTAACGCTACGGTCGGAATAATGTCCCCATTCAAAACTGGCGGTACTCTTAAAAGATAGACCGGGCAGCAAGTTTGCATTCAAATCGAAATTGGCATTGATTACTTGTGGTTCGCGGCGTTGGTTGTTGCGGACTTTCAGGGCTGCCAGCGGATTTACAATTTCGCGCATATCAATAATGTTATATACCCTTCCATCGTCGTCCGTTACGTGATTTGGATAGACATTTGCATAGCGGGCAAGTTCCGCCGGGTCGTTCTGAAAAACAGGTTCGGTAGGCGGCAACATATTCATAGAGGCAATGGTGCCTCCAGCTTCGCTGTTACCTATATTGCTACCTATAGATTTTGAATAAGAGTAGCCGACTTTCGAACCGAAAGAAATATTGTTGAGCCATGACCGCTCTTTTGTATCCAGTAGTGTGTGGGTATAATTAAGCCGGGCATTGTAACGGGAAAAGTCGGCATATCCTTTAGCAAAAATACCACTTTGTTCCAATATACCGAACGACACATAATAAGTGTTACGTTCGTTGCCACCGCTTAACGAAAATTTATGATTTACCAACGGTGCATTGTGGTAGGACAGTTCTTCCTGCCAGTCGGTATTGACCGTTGAAGGTGTGGGAAAGTAATAATTATTACCCCTGCCCGAATTTGCCCCCATTTCGTTCATTAGCATCTGATAGTCGGTGCTGTTCAAGAGGTCTGAATTTTTGGATAAATTCTGAAATCCATAGGAGAACTCATAGTTGAATTGCGCTTTCGTGTTTGTTTTTCCACTTTTAGTAGTTACCAGCACTACGCCGTTAGCGCCGCGCGAGCCGTAAATGGCAGCCGACGCAGCATCCTTTAAAATTTCGATAGATGCTATGTCGGAAGGATTAAGATAATTGATGCCATTAGACGAAGGCATGCCATCAATCACATATAGCGGATTAGCGTCATTAACGGTTCCCACTCCGCGAATAAGAATTTTCGAATCTGCTCCCGGTTGCCCGGAATTGGACGTAATTTGCACGCCCGAAACTTTCCCTTTCAAGGCATTTTGCACATTGGAGGGTTTTTCCAAATCAAGATCATCCCCAAGAACCTGACTGATAGCAGCCGTTACTACGCTTTTCTTCTGCACGCCGTATCCAACAACAATTACTTCGTCCAAGGCAGTGGTTGCTTCCGTCAGTTTTACGTCCAGCACTGTTGATTGTGCCACTTGCTCTGCGGTGTTGTACCCTACATAGGAAAATTGCAAAACAGCCTC
>JAIRLC010000143.1 GCA_031259645.1 Prevotellaceae bacterium
ACATAGCCATAACTTATGGCCATCATGCCGAGGTCTTTTTTCCGGATGCGTTTACCCGATGTGGCAAACTTGGCCACTGCCCCCGCCGGCGTTGCCTTTGAGGACTGCCCGCCGGTGTTTGAATACACCTCGGTATCCATCACCAGCACATTCACGTTTTCGCCCGAAGCCAACACGTGGTCTAAGCCGCCATATCCAATATCGTAAGCCCAGCCATCGCCGCCGAAGATCCACTGTGAGCGGGCTACGATGTAATCGCGCAGCACGTAAATTTCTTTACAAATCGCGCAGGAACAATTTTCCACTAACGGAATGAGCTTGCCGGCAATTTCGCATGTCTTCGCCGCATCTTTGCGGTGGGTCAGCCATTCGGCGAACAGGGCCTTGTGCTCAGGCGAACATTCGCTGCAATCCTGCCCCTGCACCATCAGGCTGGCCAGCCGGTCGCGCAGGCGTTCTGTGCCCAGACGCATACCCAATCCAAATTCCGCATTGTCTTCAAACAGCGAGTTTGCCCAGGCCGGGCCGCAGCCATTCCTGTTCGTCGTGTAGGGCGACGCAGGGAACGAGCCGCCGTAAATCGACGAGCAGCCGGTGGCGTTTGCCACCATCATGCGATCACCAAACAGTTGCGTGATGGTTTTGATGTAAGGCGTCTCGCCGCAACCGGCACAAGCGCCCGAAAATTCAAACAAGGGTTGTGCAAATTGGCAATTTTTCACATTGGCACGTTTATCCTGCACAGTATCTTTATAGCCTACGTGCGTGTGCAAATAATCGAAATGTTTCTGTTCCGCCACCTGCGTATCGAGGGGTTTCATGACTAACGCTTTGGTTTTGGCCGGACATACTTCGGCGCAATTGCCGCAACCGGTGCAATCCAGCGCACTCACCTGTACACGGAAGTTGTATGCTTTCAGCGGGCCGTTGCCTTTTACTGTGGTTAATCCGCCGGGTACGGCTGCCAGTTCATCATCGGTCAACAGGAAAGGACGAATGGCGGCGTGCGGGCACACGTACGCGCACTGGTTACATTGGATACAACTTTCCGATGCCCACTCCGGCACGTTAATCGCGATGCCGCGTTTTTCAAAAGCGGCAGAGCCCGACGGCATCGTACCGTCTTCGTAATTGACAAACGCGCTTACCGGCAGGTCGTCGCCGTTTTGTGCATTGGCCACATCGGCCACGTGCTTTACCCATTCGGGCGCCAAACGTTCAAACGTGTCGGCTTTGAACTTGCCGCTCAGCGTTGCCCAGTCGGCCGGCACATCTACTTTAACGACATCGGTGCCGCTGTCCACCGCAGCGTAATTCATTTTTACGACATTTTCACCTTTCTTGCCATAGCTTTTATCAATGGCTTTCTTCATTTCTTTCACCGCCTGTTCATAGGGAATGACGTCGGCAATCTTGAAAAATGTGGATTGCAGAATGGTATTCGTGCGATTGCCCAAACCTATTTTCTCGGCAATAGCCGTGGCGTTGATGATATAGAAGTTGATTTTCTTTTCAGCCAATACGCGCTTTACAAAGTCGGGCAGGCGTTTTTTCGTTTCTTCCACATCAAACATGCTGTTGAGCAAAAACGTGCCGCCGGGTTTGACGCCGCGGAGCAAGTCATATTTATTCAAGTAAGCGAATACGTGACAGGCCACAAAATCGGGCGTAGTAACTAAGTAGGGCGAGTGAATGGAATGGTCGCCAAACCGAAGGTGCGAACAGGTAAACCCACCCGACTTCTTAGAGTCGTAGGAGAAATAGGCTTGACAATATTTCGGCGTGGTTTCACCGATAATTTTAATCGTGTTTTTGTTCGCGCCCACCGTGCCGTCGGAACCTAAACCGTAAAATTTACATTCGTAAGTGCCGGGTTTCGCCAAACTGATTTCTTCTTTTTGCGGAAGCGATTTAAACGTCACATCATCTATAATGCCAATTGTGAAGCCGTTTTTAGGCTCATGGAGGGCGAGGTTTTCATACACGGATAGAATTTGCGCCGGCGTGGTGTCTTTCGACGACAGGCCGTAGCGCCCGCCCACCACAAGGGGTGCATCAGGCCGGCCATAGAGCACGTCTTTCACGTCAAGGTATAACGGCTCGCCAAGGGCGCCGGGCTCTTTCGTACGGTCGAGCACCGCAAGGCGCTTCACCGTTGCCGGCAACACACGCAAAAAGTACTTGGCCGAGAACGGACGGTAAAGGTGCACGCTAATCACACCTGTTTTGCCGCCATTCTTGTTGAGGTGATCCACGGTTTCTTTGATGGTGTCGCATACCGAGCCCATGGCCACTACCACATGCTCGGCTTGCGGATCGCCGTAATAATCGAACGGCAGGTAATGGCGGCCGGTGAGTTCGCCGACTTCGCCCATGTAGCGGGCTACAACGTCGGGAACAAGGTCGTAATATTGATTGGCCGCTTCGCGCGATTGGAAATACACGTCGGGATTCTGCGCCGTGCCGCGGGTTACCGGGTTATTCGGGTTTAACGCATGCTGCCGAAAACGCGCCAGCGCTTTTTCGCTGATCAGACCTTTCAGGTCTTCCGCATCAATTGATTCGATTTTCTGTATCTCGTGCGACGTGCGGAAGCCATCAAAGAAGCTCACGAAGGGCACGCGCGACTTTAATGTGGACAAATGCGCCACTGTCGCAAGGTCCATCACTTCCTGCACGCTGCCCGAAGCCAAAAAAGCAAATCCTGTTTGGCGCGCCGCCATCACATCCTGATGGTCGCCGAAGATTGACAGGGCCTGTGCCGCCAATGCCCGCGCACTCACGTGGAACACCGTGGGGAGCAACTCTCCCGCAATTTTATACATGTTGGGGATCATCAACAACAAGCCCTGCGAGGCAGTGAATGTGGTGGTGAGCGCGCCCGCTTGCAAAGAGCCGTGCACTGCGCCTGCGGCGCCGCCTTCGCTTTGCATTTCGAGCACTTTTACCGTTTCGCCCCACAGGTTTTTCTTCCCGAAGGCAGCCCATTCATCTACATATTCGGCCATGGTGGATGAGGGTGTGATCGGATAAATGGCTGCCGCTTCGCTAAACAAATAAGCGACATGCGCCGCCGCGTAATTACCATCACACGTAATAAATTTCTTTTCTTTACTGATCATTGTTCTATTAGTTATTTTTTTCGGTTATTCAATTATTAATTTTATAGAAAGGAAGTTTCACGACCTTCGCTTTCAACAAGCGTTCGCGCACCTTCACGTAAATTTCGGTATCAATGTTTGCATACGCCGGTTTTACGTAGCCCATGCCTATCCCCACTTTGAGGCAAGGCGACATGGTGCCGGACGTTACCACGCCAATGGGGGCGCCCGACGCATCAGCCACTTCATAGCCATGACGCGGAATACCTTTGTCCACCATCTCAAAGCCCACCAGTTTGCGTGTTACTCCGTCGTTTTTCTGTGTTAGCAGAAGTTCCCTATCCAAGAAGTCGCCTTTGGCGGCGCTGAATTTCATGATCCAGCCCAAGCCCGCCTCTATGGGCGAGGTGTCGTCGTCGAGTTCATGTCCATACAGGCAAAAACCCATTTCGAGGCGCAGGGTGTCGCGTGCACCCAACCCGATAGGTTTAATGCCGTATTCAGCGCCGGCCTCAAACACCGCTTTCCACAGTTTCGGGCCGTCGGCGTTCGCCACGTATATTTCGCAGCCGCCCGACCCGGTGTAGCCCGTGGTGGAGAATATCGCTTGCGGGATACCGGCCACCGTCAATTTTTTAAAAGTGTAGTAAGGCATGTCTTCCACCGGCTGGTCGCATATTTTTTGCATGGCTTTCAACGCCAGCGGGCCTTGTATGGCCAGTTGGCAAATTTCATCGGATGCGTTGTAGAGTTCTTTCCCCGGCGTGAGGCCAAACTTGGGCGCTATGCCGCACATGAAATCCCAATCTTTTTGCATATTTGCCGCGTTGATGACCAGCAGGTAGGTTTCGGCGTCGATGCAATACACCAGCAAGTCGTCCACGATGCCGCCCCGGCCATTTGGATAACACGAATACTGCACCTTGCCCGGCGTGAGTGCGGCCACATCGTTCGACGTCATATATTGCACAAACGCCAACGCTTTCGAGCCTTTCACCCACACCTCGCCCATGTGGCTCACGTCGAACACACCCACTTTTTCGCGTACCGTAAGGTGTTCCTCGTTGATGCCCACATACTCGATAGGCATGTTATATCCTGCAAAGGGCGCCATTTTAGCGCCAAGTTCTATGTGGAATGGCGTAAAAACCGTATTTTTCATCAAGGATAATGTTATTATTTCTAAAATTGCGAACAAATATACAAAAAATTATTCGAACTTTGCTAAAAATTTATGGGAACTATGCGCATTGATAAATATTTATGGGCGGTGCGGATCTTCAAAACGCGCAGTGATGCGGCCGAAGCCTGCAAGGGTGGGAAAATCAAGGTGAACGGCGCTGACGCCAAGTCCTCGCGCGAAGTGAAACCCGCCGACATGATTACTGTGCGCCGCATGCCGGTGGTATACACATATAAAGTAATTGCTGTGATTGACAAACGGCAACCGGCGAAAAACGTACCGCTATATATTGAAAACATCACGCCGCCCGAAGAATTGGCGAAATTAACTGAGGCGCATCTCACTGCGTTCATCAGGCGTGAGCAGGGCACGGGAAGGCCTACGAAGAAAGAGCGGCGCGACCTTGAAAAATTCCAAGATTTAAAGATTTAAATCGTTAAAACGCGTACGTCAGGCCGATATTGAATGATTCGTAGAGTTGCATCCGTGGCCCACGCAGCTCGGTAGAGCCATCGTCAAGCGGCACCGGATAACGCGCCTTGTCCTTATATACCATACGCACATAGAACTCGGCGGCAAGATATGACGTGAGTTTAAATTCCAGTTTGTTTTCCCAGTCCATATCTATGTTCAACGGCTCATCCTTGTAATTTGAGAACATTTCAAGTTTGGTGTTAAAGCTAAGAATTTTTAAAAAATTTTTAGTGTAAATCACACTGGCATAACAACCCATGTCGGTTTTTACCCTTTCGCCATATTTTACTTCATACAGTCCTCTGTTGGCAATGGTGGTGTCGAGTACAAAGACAAA
>JAIRLC010000149.1 GCA_031259645.1 Prevotellaceae bacterium
ATCTCGACGCCGGCGATATTCTTGATATACACCATTACCCCAACCCGAAAATCACGCTGCTCAACACCAAAAAGGCGAACGTGCTGGGCGAATATGGGGGTATCGGTCTGGCCATTGAAGGGCGCCTGTGGCAGCCTGACAAGAATTGGGGGTACGTGCAATTTAAGACCTCGAAGGAAGTTACCGATGAGTATATCAAATTTATTGGGCAACTGAAGGAAACTGTCAGTCGCGGATATTCGGCAGCGGTTTACACGCAGACCACCGACGTAGAGGGCGAAGTGAACGGCCTAATGACTTACGACCGCAAGGTTATCAAAATGGAAGAAGACCGCCTGCGGCAGGCCAACAGGGAACTGATTGGAAATTAAGAGTTATTAACAGCCCGGTGCAGCGGGAGCAAATGCCCAAGCAGACGTTCCATTTCATCGAGCGGAAGCATATTGGCGCCGTCCGACAAGGCTTCGGCAGGGTAGGGGTGGGTTTCGAGAAATAGCCCATCCACGCCCACAGCAATGCCGGCCTTAGCCAACGTTTCAATCAGCGCGGGTTTGCCACCCGTCACGCCGCTCTTTTGGTTGGGCTGCTGCAAGGAGTGGGTCACATCAAGCACCACCGGCACGCCGTTTTGTTTCATCTCCACGATGCCGCGGAAATCCACCACCAAATCGTAGTACCCGAACTGGGTGCCGCGCTCGGTGAGCATCACGTTGGGGTTGTGCTGCCGCACCTTGTCCACGGCAAAACGCATGGCCTCTGGCGCAAGAAACTGGCCTTTTTTGATGTTCACTACTTTTCCGGTTTGCGCGGCGGCCGCCAGCAGGTCGGTTTGGCGACTGAGGAAGGCCGGTATTTGCAGCACGTCGATATCGTAACGGGCGGCCAATTGCGCCTCGCCGGGTGAATGGATGTCGGTCACTACCGGTATGTCGAAGGCGCGCCGCACCTTCCGGAGTATCTCCAGCGCGGCTTCGTCGCCGATGCCGGTGAACGAGTCGCCCCGCGAGCGGTTGGCTTTGCGGTAAGACGCCTTGAAAATGTAAGGTATCTTGAATTTGTCGGAGAGCCTCGCGAGGTGCGCGGCTACGTCCATGCATAATTTTTCGCTTTCCACCACGCAGGGGCCGGCCATCAGGAAGAAGTTGCCGGAGTCGCGGTGCCGTAAATTAGGTAAATTGGGTATCATATTAATTATTAATTAAGAGGGGAAGAGGCGCGATTAACCGCGCCTGTATACAGTTAAGAGGAGGAGGCGCGATTAATCGCGCCTGTGCTATTTTATTCATTATTAATTGTTCATTATTCATTGCTATAATAGCGGGGAGAGGAGGCGGGCCAGGCCTTCTCTCAGTTTTTGCCAGAAGCTGCGTTTTTCCCATCGGTAACGGCGCACAAAGCGGCTATTTTTCATATCTGTCTTAAAGTGCTCTTCGAGTTGCGAGGCAATTTTCTCATCATAGAACAAGGCCGTGATTTCGAAATTGTGCTCAAAGCTGCGGGTGTCCATATTGGCTGAGCCGATGGAAGCAAATGACCCGTCGATGGTGATAATTTTTGAGTGATTGAACCCTTTTTGGTAGAGATACACCTTCACGCCGGCCTCCATGAGTTCCGAAAGGTACGACATGGTGCTCCAGTACGTGAGCTTGGAGTCCGATTTGCTGGGCAGTATCAAGCGCACATCCACGCCGCTCAGCGAAGCGATTTTAATGGCCGTGAGGATGCTGTCGTTCGGGGTGAAATAGGGCGTGATGATGTAGATGTGTTCTTTGGCTTGTGTAATGGCCGAGAAATAGGCCTGCATGATGCTTGCCCAATCACTGTCGGGTCCCGACGGCACAATCTGCACGTAATGCTTGTCGCGAATATTGAATTTAGGATAATAATTTTCGCGCTGGCCTACCTGCTTTTTGCTCACAAAAAACCAGTCGAGCAGGAAAGCGGCTTGCAGGGAGTGCACGGCCTCGCCTTCAATGCGGAGGTGGGTGTCGCGCCATGTGTTAAAATCTCCGCCGCCGATATACCGGTCGGCAATGTTGATACCGCCCAAAAAACCTATGCGGCCGTCCACCACCAATATTTTCCGGTGGTTCCGGTAGTTCACGGTGCGACTGAGCCATGGAAATCTTACTTTTGCAAAAGGGTATATTTTTACGCCGGCCTTGCTCAGTTCGGCCACATACTGTTTCGGCAATTTCCAGCTTCCTATATCGTCGTAAATCACGCGCACTTCCACGCCTTCCTGCACCTTGCGTATCAGCAGGTCTTTGATTTCGGTGCCAATCTTGTCGGCCTCGATAATGTAGGACTCCAGATGGATACTGTAATGCGCCTCGGCGATACTTTTTTTCATGGCTGCGAACGTGTCGCTGCCATTGCCATATACCTCCACCTTGTTCTTGTAAGTGAGCAAAGCCCTGCTGTTGTTGAGTTGCAGCAGGATGGTGTTTTTAAATTTCTCTATTTTTTTCGCATTCTTCCATTCGGCGTAATAAATCTGCAGGATTTGCCGTTTGCCCAAACTGTCCATGATAGCCACGTCGCGCAGCCCTTTGCGGCTGTACATTTTCCGCTTGCGGTGGTTTTGTCCCAGAAACAGGTAAAGGATGATGCCGATGTAGGGGAGCGTGAGCAGCACCACAATCCACGACAGAGTTTTCACAGGGTTCAGCCGGCTGAGCACCATCATGATGATGATGTAAATGGCCAGCATCAGGTAAAAGCCCATCAGAAGAAGGGCCACATGATTGGAAATCCAGTGCCATATATTACATAGTATGTCCATCTTGCGGATGCGTTACATTGTAAAATTCATTTCATCCAGTAAATAACCCGCACCGGCAATTTTGTCAATCACGAATAGCACGTAACGTATGTCCACCGCAATATTGCGGCAAATTCCGGAATCATATTCCACGTCGCTCATGGTGCTTTCCCACGTGCGGTCGAAGTTTATTCCTATCAGTTCTCCGTGCCCGTTTAGCACGGGGCTTCCGGAATTACCTCCGGTGGTATGGTTGGTGGCTATGAAAGCCACTGGAACAGTGCCGTTTTCAGCCCACCGGCCGTAATCTTTAGCGGCTACTACTTCCCGTAACCGTTGCGGGATGTTGTAGTCATATATGCCGGGATTGTCTTTCTCCATAATGCCTTCGATGGTTGATTGGGGAAGGTAATATACGGCATTGACGGGCGTGTATCCCGCCACTTTGCCGTAGGCTATGCGCAGCGTGGAATTGGCGTCGGGGTAAAAGTCGCGCCCGGACTGGAAGGCCATCAGGCCGCGCATGTAATCGCGATATAATGCGTTGATTTGCGCCTGCAGGGTACGGTATGGTTTTTCTACATTTTCCCTGTAAAAGTCATTGCTTTTTTTGTAAAGCATAAACAACGGATCGTGAAGCAGGGCATGGGCAAGGCCGTTTTTGTCTTGTTGCAACAATCGTTCCACTGTCTCTTGGGACGTAAACAGGGTGCGGGCATACAGCGTGTCGGACAGGGCTGCCATATCACCGTTATGTTTTTTACTTTCATTGCTTAGCGCAGGCGGGATAAAGGCTGCGGGGACGTGCTGCAGGTATTCGGTAAGCAGCGCCACGAAAGTTTGTTTGTCGATAACGCGTGAATAATTTTTAAAAAAGTCGGACGTGCGGGTTTGTAGCCGGCGTTTCACGAGGGTATCGGGTGTGGCGTTTTTTTCGTTGATAAGCGATGCGAAAGCCGCCACGTAATTTATTATTTCAATGGCGTTGAATGCCTCCAGTTGGTAGTCGCGCACAGCCGCATATACCTGCCAGGCCTTGTAATATTCGGCAAAGCGGGGCAGCAAAGTGTTATATTCCGGTTTATCGGCCGCCCATGCCGCAAATTGCGCTTCCAGCGCCTGCTTCTTTTCTGTGGTTTTGAGTCGTATCAAGCCTTTTAGTTCGCCTTGCCATTTTTTCCATGCATTCGCCACAGCGGCCTGCTTCGCAGTGTATTTGATGCGCGTAGCGGCGTCTTTCGCCATTTCGCTTTTCATGATGTCGAGCCGGATACTGCGTAGTTTTATTTTTTCGGGATTGCTGAAGTTCACCATATGTTTTACGGCTTCGGAATATAGGTGTTCAGACGTGCGTCCAGGGAAACCGTATATAAAGGTGAAATCGTTTTCCTTAAAACCTTTCAACGATATGCGGAGCGATGTTTTAGGCCGGTAGGGGATGTTATCGGCCGAATAGGCAGCGGGCTTGTTGTCCTGATTGGCGTAAATGCGGAACAGAGAACAGTCGCCGGTATGGCGGGGCCACATCCAGTTGTCGGTGTCGCCGCCGAATTTCCCGATGGAAGAAGGGGGCGCGCCCACCAGCCGGACGTCTTCAAAAACCTGATAAACGAACAGGTAAAACTGATTGTCGTAGTACATGCTTTCTATGGTGGCTTGTACGCCTTTTTCCTTTACTTCTCCTTTAATAATAGCCGCCTTGTTCCTACTTATTTTCGACGCCCTTTCCGCCTCCGGCATGCTGGCAGTCACACCTTTGAGCGCTTGTGCAGTAACATCTTTCATGCGTAGCAGAAACTTTACGCTAAGTCTTTTGCAGGGCAGTTCTTCGCTAAAGTTTTTGGCCCAGAAGCCGTCTTTCAGGTAGTCGTGTGCTTCGGAACTGTGCGCCTGTATTTGTCCCAGCCCGCAATGGTGGTTGGTGAGCAGCAGCCCTTGACCGGAAATAAGTTCGGCCGTGCATCCGCCATCGAATTGCACAATGGCGTCCTTGAGGCACGCCTGATTGACACTGTAAATGTCGCTGGCCGACAGTTTCAGCCCTTTGGCCTGCATGTCGATAATGCGCGATTCGATGAGCGAAGGCAGCCACATGCCTTCGTCGGCAAGCGTTGTAACCACAAAAAAGAGATGGAGCACGACCCACAAACCCGTCCGTTTTATTTTAATTACCATATAACCGTTTTTATTAAAATATAAAGTAAAGATAATAAATTATTTTGATATAATCATATTTCCGCTATCGGAAGAAATTCCGGTGGTGTGCACGGCGATGATTTGTCCTGAAAGCGCGGGGTTGTACGGCGTTTCCACCTTAATGTAATTGCGGGTATAGCCGGACATCTTGCCGCCTTTGTTGGCGTCTTCGAACAATACCTGCTCATCGATTCCTATGTTTTGTTCATAGAATTTTGCGTGCAAGGCGTCACTGAGCTTGGTCAATACAGCGGCACGCTGTGTTTTTTCCTGCTCGGCAACCTGCTCGTCGAATCCTGCGGCAAGCGTGTCGGGACGGGCAGAGTAGGGGAAGACGTGTAAAAATGCCGGCGAGAGTTGTTCCAGAAAATAACGGGTATCTTCAAAATCTTCGGGGGTTTCGCCGGGAAAGCCTGTGATTACATCCACGCCGATAAAAGCGCGGGGCATAAAACGCCGTATGTCGCCCACCCGTTGGGCGAAAAGTTCGCGCGTATAACGCCGTTTCATCCGTTCCAGTATCTTATTGCTGCCCGACTGTAGCGGAATATGAAAGTGCGGTAATATTTTTGAGGAGCGCGCAATCCATTGAATCATTTCGTTGGTGAGCAAGTTGGGCTCAATAGAGGAGAGGCGGTAACGGGCAATACCTTCCACGTCATGCAGCGCTTTCAGCAGGTCGAAAAAATTCTCACCGGTGCTTTTCCCAAAATCGCCGATATTCACGCCGGTAATCACAATTTCTTTAATGCCCTGCTTAGCGATTATGCCGGCCGTTTCTACTAATTTTTTTACCGGCATATTGCGGCTGTCGCCCCGCGCCAGCGGCACAGTACAGTAGGTGCAATGATAATCACAGCCATCCTGTACTTTTAGAAACGAACGGGTGCGGTCGCCCGAAGAAAAGGCGGGGAAAAAGCTGTTGGGTGCGGGACGGCAATAATTGTCGGGGCTGGCTTCCCGCAAGGTGGTGTGCGGGGTATAAAACAGGCTTTTGTCCATGAGGATGGTCAATCCCTTGACATCCTTGCATAGTTCGTTGATTTCATGCGGGCGCAATTGCGCGTAACAGCCGGTAACAATAACCTGAGCGCCGGGATTTAACTTTGCCACGCGCCGGATGGCTTGCCGGCACTTGCGCTCGGACGCCAATGTTACCGCACAGGTGTTGATCACATAAATGTCGGCCGCTTTCAGGGGTGACACCCGTTCGTATCCCGATTCGGGAAATTGCCGCGCAATCGTAGAAGTTTCAGAAAAGTTGAGTTTGCAACCGAGCGTAACAAAGGCTATTTTTTGTTTTTTTTCCATGGTTAAAATAAAAAAGCCATCCATCCGATGGCTTTGTGGGAGCTATAGGGTTCGAACCTATGACCCCCTGCTTGTAAGGCAGGTGCTCTAAACCAGCTGAGCTAAGCTCCCTTTTGATTTGGGACGACAAAGGTAGATGATTTTTTTGTAATTTACAAACTTTTGTTCAAAAATTATTCTTCATCCTCGTCCGCCTCATCCGAAAAATCGCTATTATCGTCGCCGGTATCGGGGAAATCGTCATTATCGGAGCCGGTATTTTCGGGGCCTCCGCCAAATATTTCTTTTTCCACTTCCTCGTAATCGGTATCGACCTTCACGTCAATTTTAACGAGGTACGTCACGGTGGGCAGGTCAATGGTAATGGCGTAAAAGTACGTGCCGTCGGGCTTGTCAACCTTCATGATGTCAGCCATATAATCATTATATCCGTGCGGATACTTTTCCTTAATGGCATCGAGCACATCTTGTGTGAGGTTTTTGTAACTGACTACTAACCGGCGTTTTCCGCCCGGTTGTACCGGTATTTTCTTCACAGGAGCGACGATGGGCTTTTTTTCTTGCTTTACAGCCGCCACCGCTTTTTTGCTTTCGGGCTTTTTAACCTGCTTGGGTACGTTTTTTACCGTTTTTTGAACCGGCTTTGGCGCTGTTTTTACCGCTTTTACGGGCTTTTTGACTTGTTTGCTTTTTACCGTTTTAGCGACAGGTTTAGCTGGTTTTTTCGTTTTTTTAACAGGTGCAATTTTTTTTACAGGCTTTTTTACCACGACTACTTTCCTCGACGGAACAGTTTTTTTCGCCGTTGTTTTCTTGGCCTTTACAGGAGCTTTTTTAACAACTGGTTTAGCCGGCTTTTTTGCCGGTTTAGCTGTCTTTTTAGGTGCAGAGGCTGTTTTTTTGAGCACAGCCTTTTTAGCCGGCTTAGCCGGAACTTTCTTGTTCTTAACAGGTTTCGTTATTTTTTTTACCGTTTTGGCAGCAGGTTTGGTTTTTTTAGCTGTGACAGGTTTTTTCGACATAATTTAAGAAAAATAACAAAATAATTTTTTGCAATAATACATCAAAAATTCAAATAATAATGGATTATGCGTAGAAATATTTATCAACAGCCCAAAAAAAAATTGTCAAAATCTTTATTTAAGCAGAAATAATAAAACGACATAATTTATAGTATGTAATGTTCTGATAATCAGAGCTTTAATTTATTATTTTATGGAATGTTTTAGTCCTCAGTCTGTTAAAAAGCCCGGTCAGGATGATCCTAAGGTTAGGGTTGTTGTTCCTTGTGGTAAGTGTGTTGCGTGTTTGTCTCTTAAGCGTCAACATTGGTCATTTCGTCTTAGTCAGCATTTGAAAACATCGTATTCCGCTTATTTTGTTACGTTGACTTATGAGGATGCGCCTGTTGGTGGTTTGTCTAAGGTTGATGTTCAAAGTTATTTTAAACGGCTTCGTAATCATTTTAAGGCAAAATTTAAGTATTATCTATGTGGTGAGTATGGTTCTCAGACACTTAGGCCTCATTATCATGTTATTATTTTGTTTGAGTCTGCTCCTAAGCCTTTATTTGGTGCCTCTGTTGATTTTTTGTTTTGTCATTGTTGGAAGTTAGGTTTTGTTAAAGTTGGTACTGTTACGGATGCGTCCATCTCTTATACGACTAAGTATATGATTACACGTACTGTGTATCCTGAAGGCCTGACACCTCCGTTTCATTTGATTTCTAAGGGTTTAGGTAAGGATTATGTGTCTGTTATGAAGTCTTGGCATCAGGCTGCTGTTAAGGATCGTGTTTATGTTCCGCTTGCTGATGGTGTTAAGGCATCTATGCCTCGTTATTATAAAGATAAGATTTATACTGATGTACAACGTCGGCTTATGTCATCTCGTTATCAGACGGAGCGTATTATTTCGTTGCCTGATGATAGGTTTGATGATTCTGGTGATAATGTTTTTGTTCTTGGTGATTTGGTTAAGTCTGGTATTACTCGTCGTACTTATGATCAGTTGAATAAACGTAAATTGTAGTTATATGGCTGCTTGGATTCCTATTGTTGCTGCTGGTATTAGTGCCGGTTCCTCTGTTCTTCAGAGTTTTTTGAATTATGATTCTCAGTCCTCTGCAAATGAGCAGAATGTTGCGTTATCTCGTGAGCAAATGGCTTGGCAAGAGGCTATGTGGAATAAGCAGAATGCATATAACTTGCCGGCGGCTCAGATGGAGCGTTATAAGCAGGCGGGTCTTAATCCGAATCTTATCTATGGTCAGTCTAATACTGCTGGTTCTGTTGGTTCGTA
>JAIRLC010000155.1 GCA_031259645.1 Prevotellaceae bacterium
CACACAAAAACTGGGCAACGGGAAATTCGTGCAAAACGCCCCCGCCCAAGTCGTGGCGCTGGAACGCAAAAAGCAAGCCGACGGCGAAGCGCGCATAAAAGCGATAGAAGAACAAATAAACAGCTTAACGCGAACATAAGGTAAAAATATATGGACGTTCAGTTGATTTTAAAAAAAAATTAGGATTTAACAGCGTTTTTACATTTTTTTTATGTAACTTCGCAATCATTAATTACATTTAAATGAAGT
The DNA here is from genome assembly GCA_031259645.1 of Prevotellaceae bacterium. GTDB lineage: Bacteria > Bacteroidota > Bacteroidia > Bacteroidales > UBA932 > JAIRLC01. Next base: position 250 of record JAIRLC010000155.1, read on the forward strand.
GATATGAAAAAAATAACACATCGTTTTTTGGGTTTGCTCTTTATTGTAACGTTAGTACTAACCCAACTGCACGCCCAGGTTGAAAAACCGAAAGTAGACAAATACACGCTGCCGAACGGCCTCACTGTGGTGCTGCAAGAAGACCACCGCCTGCCGAAAGTGCACGGCATAGTGGTAACCCGCGCCGGAAGTATCAACGACCCGGACGACGCCACCGGCATGGCGCACTACCTCGAACACATGATGTTCAAAGGCACTACCGGCATGGGTACGGTGGACTGGGAAAAGGAAAAACCGCACTACGACAAGGTGGTGGAACTGTATGACCAACTGGGCAAGACCACCAACAAAAAGGAACGCGAAGCCATTCAACTGAAAATTAACGAAGCCTCGCTCAAAGCGGCGGAATACACCATACCCAACGAACTGACGAAGCTGCTTGACAATATCGGCGCCACTAACGTGAATGCAGGCACCGGCTACGACATCACACAATATTATAGCACGTTCCCCTCAAGTCAGGTGGAACGCTGGCTGACGCTCTACAGCCACATCTTTGAAAAGCCTGTGTTCCGCGGGTTTCAAGGGGAATTGGAAAATGTGTATGAAGAATTTAACATGTATGCCGACCGTCAGGACCAACAACTGAGCGAACTCGTCATGAAGAACATCTTCAAGCAAACCCCCTACGGACGTAGCATCATCGGCTATCCGGAACACCTCAAAAATCCTTCGCTTACGAAGTTGCAGACGTTCTTCGAACAATATTATGCGGCCGGGAACATGGCGCTCATCCTGTGCGGGGACGTCGACCCGGAAAAAGTAAAACCGCTGATTGCCGCTACCTTCGGCCAATGGCCGGCCAAACCGGCGCCACAGGAAAGCTTTAAAGATGAAGCGCCGTTTAAGGGACGCGAACTCGTTAAACTCAAAGCCGGGCCTTACGACGCTATACTCTTGAATTACCGCAGCGTGCCGCGAAACCACCGCGACAACTTAGTGCTCAACATCTGCGCAGGCATCCTGAATAACGGACAATCGGGCTTGCTCGACGAATTTGCTACGGAAAATAAAGCGCTGGCCGTATCGTGCAGCAATTTGGCCATGAAAAACACAGGCGTCATCGAATTTATGTTCGTCCCCAATGCCCAAGCCTACTACGAAGGCCCCGACCTGAAATTTATTTCCACGCCCGAAGAATACAAGAACGCCATGCGCCAACTCGACGTGGCGCGCCTGAAAGGACGCGACGCCGGCGAACAAATCATCCTCTCGCAATTGAAACGGCTGAAAGAAAGTGATTATCCCGACTGGCTAATCGAATCGGTGAAGAACACGTTCATCAACAATTTTATTCGCCGTCAGGAATCTATTTACTCGCGGGCAAGCGAATTGACCGGTTATTTCGCCTACAACGTCGATATTGACCAATACCTGAATTTCATTGACAACGTGAAAGCCATTACCAAGGAAGATGTGAAGCGGGTGGCCGAACAATACTTCACCGATAATTACATGATTTTCCAAATCTCGCCGGGCACCATCCGCAACAAGGAAATAGAGAAACCCGCTTACAAGGCGCTGGAATTTCCCAACGGCGAAAAAAATTCGGCCTTTGCCGAAACGTTCTTCAAAATACAAACGCCCGGACAAACCATTCCGTATATCGACTTTGAAAAAGACGCCACCCTGTCGAAACTCAAGAACGGCACAGCGCTTTACTACACCGCCAATCCGGTGAACGACTTTTTCTCATTGCGGGTACGCTACGGCGCGGGCGCCGAAAAGATAAAACAACTGAAATACGCCTCCCTGTTGAATTATGCAGGCGGCGGCGGGTTTGATGTGAAGATTTTTAAACGCCGGCTGGCCGAATTGAACTGTAGCCTCAGCGTGGGCGCCGACGACAGTTACACATCGGTGTCATTGAGCGGGCCGGGCGCCAGTTTCGCACGTGCACTGTCGCTGTTCTCTACCTTCGTAAATGCACCGGCGCTGTATGACAACCAAGTGTCGCGTTTGGCCGAAGGGGAACGTATTAACCGCAAGCAACAACTGGACGAGCCCGAAATAATTGCCGACGCACTGGATGAATATGTGCGCTACGGCAAGGAATCGGAATACCTCGACCGGCTTACGTTGCAGGAACTGCGCAAATTGAAAGCGGCCAATATCACAGCAGCGTTCAAAACGGCCACCGAATACGAAGCCACGATATTCTACAGCGGCGCACTGCCTGAAAACCAATTGAAGCAGCAACTGGAACAAAACTTTAAAATGACGCCGCCGGTACATAAAAGCGACGGATTATTGGTAAAAGAAATCAACAAAATTACCGAAAACACCATTTACCTCGTTAATTTCTCCGCCCTGCAAGCCCAGTTCGCCGTATTAGCCAACGGCAAGGCCTTCGACCCGAAAGAAACAGCAGTCATCAACATGTTCAACGCTTATCTTTCAAATGGTTTCACTGGTTTAATGATGCAGGAATTGCGTGAAAACCGCTCCTTAGCCTATGGCGCAGGCGCCCGCTACAGCACGCCGCCGCTGGTAAACAAACCGGCTTATTTTGTGGGTATAGTACAAACCCAAAACGACAAGATATATACCGCCATGGAAACGTTCATGGGCTTGGTGCGCAACATGCCGCAAAAAGCCGACCGCATGGAAAACCTGAAACGCTACTTCAACTTAGTGGCGGTGAACAGCCCCGATTTCCGCGATGTGCCCTACTATATCGAATCGAACAAACGCTTGGGCTATACCGACGACCCGCAGAAAACACTGCTGCCCGAAATAGAAAAAATGACGTTTGAGGACATTGTCGGCTTCTGGCAACAAAATGTGAAAGACGTGCCCATAGCCATCATGATTGTGGGGAACACGAAGTATATCGACATGAAAACGCTGGCCAAATACGGAAAAATCGTCGAGGTAAAAGTGAAAGATTTATTCAGCAAAGACGAAGAGTAGCCAACCAATATGCTTTATGTACGACTTATTAGTGATAGGAAGCGGCCCCGGCGGCTATGTGGCGGCCATAAGAGGCGCCCAGTCAGGAATGAAAACCGCCATTGTGGAACGCGCCGAATTAGGCGGCATTTGTCTTAATTGGGGCTGTATTCCAACCAAAGCGCTGCTTAAAAGCGCGCA
>JAIRLC010000047.1 GCA_031259645.1 Prevotellaceae bacterium
CATATTGGCTTCTATTTAATTAATAATTAATAGTTTGTTTTTCATTGGCATATTAAGAAAAGGGCCGCCGGCTTGCAACAGATGATATAGAAAGAAAGAAGAACTAATCACCAACGACCCTTTTACAATGAACAATTAACAATGAATAATGAACATTTTTTTCGCTTAACGCCTTACCCTTTACGCTTAACTTGTGTTCATTAATCACATTAAAAATTAATCACATTAGCACATTGTTTTTGTCTATTATCTATAAGTCTATGTTCTATAATCTGCTTTTCACTAACAGTTAATCACTAATTTCATATATACAATAATACTCCATATCGCAAATATATTGCAACACACACTGAGAGTAATTAAGAAATTAGGTGATTAAGAGATTAAGAAAAATACAACGATTTTCTTAATCACTTAATTTCTTAGTCACTTAATCACTAAAATAAGGGTAGCGCGAGCCTGTAGATAATTTATTTACTTCAGTGGTCTTGCGGAACCAGTTATATTAAATAAATTAGGCCCACACCAATCTTTCTAACAATAAATAAAATGGATTATTAAAAAAGAAACGTGTGGGCGCTAACTTTATTCCTCTTATATAACAAATAGAAAAATTTCGCAAGTTCCTGAAAGCAGAGTACTATAAGCGAGCGCCAACAAGCAATAAAAAGAACATCATCTCATTTCACGTGCAAATATAAACACAATTTCTAAATATCCAAGCATGTAATTGTTAAAATATGCTAATGTGATTAATTAGGCTGACGCCAGCCTAAATCGTAATTCATAAATCGTCACTCGTAAATCCTAAACTCTTAACTCTAACTCTTAACTTTTTTTTCTTATCTTTGCGGGAAGTGGCCTTTATTATTATGGACATGACAATCACCTGCGGCACGCGCCGCCTCTCATTGCATAAGCCCCGCATTATGGGGATTATTAATGTAACGCCCGATTCTTTTTTTGCCGGCAGCCGGTGCGTCACGTCACACGACGTGCTGGCGCGCGCCTCCCTCATGGCGGTGCAGGGCGTGGATATTTTCGACGTAGGCGCGTATTCCACCCGCCCCGGCGCTTTTGCAGTGAGCGAAACGGAAGAACTGCAGCGCCTCATTGCGGCGCTTGATGTGCTAACGGTGCATTTTCCGCAAACCATGCTTTCGATAGACACGTTTCGTGCCAACGTGGTGGAGCGCCTGCACGACCGCTATGGGCCGTTTATCGTAAACGATGTAACGGGTGGTGAAGCCGACCCGCAACTGCTAACGGTAACCGGCCGCTTACAGTTGCCCTATGTGGTCATGCACAGCCGGGGAAACCCTCAAACCATGCAGCAGCTCACCGATTATGATGATGTGGCGCAGGAGGTCACCACGTATCTGCAAAGAAAAATGGAAGTGTGCAACCGCATGGGCATCCGGCAGGTTATGCTCGATCCCGGTTTCGGGTTTGCCAAAACGGTGAAGCAAAATTACACGCTGTTTCGTCATATTGAAACAATAGTTGCATTGGGCGCTCCGGTACTGGTGGGTATTTCGCGAAAAACAATGCTGTGGAAACCTTTGGACATAACGCCCGGCGAGGCTTTAACCGCCACCGCTGCCTTGCATTTGCAGGCCTTGCTGCAGGGTGCACACATTTTGCGCGTGCACGATGTGGCGGAAGCCAAACAGATGATTAAACTGTACGGACTGCTAAAAACTTGCTGAGCAATGGCGCTTTCTGTATAAAAAATCGTACCTTTGTAATTGTATATTTTATTTTACATGATGTTTGATTTTATTCACATAACAATTACCGACATTCTCGATATTCTGCTGGTGGCCACGCTGATTTACCAGTTGTATAAATTGCTTAAAAATACGGCAGCCATGCGCATTGTATTCAGTATTGTGCTGATTTATTTGGTTTTGGCGCTGGCGCGTGTGCTGAATATGGAATTGCTGAGCACCATATTGGGACAGGTGTTGGGCGTGGGTGTTGTTGCCCTGTTTATTGTGTTCCAACCCGAAATACGCCGTTTCCTGCTGCATTTCAGCATGCGCTTTGAGGCCAACCGGAAAAGCAATATCATTTGGCGCACGTTGTTCAGAATTAACAAACCCATTACGGAACTTGATGTGGACGCTATCACTACGGCATGCCGCCACATGTCGGAAACCCAAACGGGCGCTTTGATACTCGTTTCGCGCCGTTCGTCGTTAGACATGTACGTGGAAACCGGTGATATGATTGACGCGCGGCTAAGCAGCCGGTTGCTCGAAAATATTTTCTTCAAAAATTCGCCGTTGCACGACGGGGCGGTAATCATTGAAAACAACCGCATCAAGGCAGCCCGTTGCACGTTGCCCATTACCGAAAATCCCAACCTGCCGGCGTCATACGGCATGCGTCATCGTGCGGCCATTGGCGCCAGCGAGCACACCGATGCGTTGCTTGTGATTGTGTCGGAGGAAACAGGAAAAATTTCGGTGGCCGAAAATGGTGAAGTCCGACACCTCAACAACACCAACGAGTTGCGCCTTTTCTTTCTTGAGGAAATAAATTTATTTTTCAGGGATAGCAATTGACGGTCTTTTGCGAAACACGATTTTGCTTTCTTCGTGGCGCCACAGCCGCTTCATATTGTTGCGATGCGTGATAAGGATGATAATCATCACTACGATACTGAAAAGTTTCAACGTGAGTGTTTCCTCCACATCCAGCCAGTTCCCGAACACGACAATCACAATGAAGGGAAAGCAAAGCGCGGCGATGATGGAACTCAGGGAAACAAAATGAGAAATCAGCAGGGTGACGGCAAAAACGCCAAACGTCATGGCCATGGCGCTGGGGTGAATGGCGGTCATGACGCCCGCTACGGTCGCTACGCCCTTTCCGCCCTTGAACCCGGCAAACACCGGGAAAATGTGGCCGAGCATGGCCATCATGCCCAACACAATTTGAAAGCCCACAAACGCATTGGTCTCGGGCTGCAATCCGGTGAGGAATACCATGCACACCGCCGCGGCGCCTTTCGCCATATCGAGAATAAACACCGGCAATGCAGCCCTCCAACCCAATACACGCAATACATTGGTACTGCCTGCATTTTTGCTTCCATATTTACGCACATCAGTGCGGTGTAACAGGTTTCCCACCCACACAGCATTAGAGACGGAGCCTAACAGATAGGCTGCAATTATTAGTCCCGCATACATTAATATTGTTTCAATCATAGTCGTCATTTGTAAAAAACGTTCAAATATAGTAATTTTATTTATCTTTGCCTTATGATTTATCCGTTGAATTTTGAACAAAAAACAGGATTCGACCGTATTCGTGAGATGGTCGCTTCACAATGCCTTAGTGCGCTTGGACGGCGCAAGACAGCGGCGGCGGCATTTTCCTCATCGTTCACGGAAGTGAAACGCAATCTTCAACAGACGCACGAAATGCTCACCATTCTGCGCATGGAAGAAAGCTTTCCCGGGGAGGGC
>JAIRLC010000085.1 GCA_031259645.1 Prevotellaceae bacterium
ATAGTCAATGTTTTACAATATTGATGATTCGATTTTAAAGAAATTTCTCTTTTTTCCATAAAAAAATATGTAAATTTGTGTATGGCAAATAATATAGCGATACGTATCTTTCGTTTTTATTGGGATGGATTCCGAAGCATGACCATTGGCAAAACGCTTTGGATGATTATCCTTATCAAGCTATTTGTGATGTTTGTGATATTGAAAATATTTTTCTTCCCCAATTATTTGGGAAAATTCGATAATTCGTCGGACAAGCAAGAATACGTTTCCGGCGAATTGATACAACGTGCCATTAACCCATAAATTTTATACTTATGATGGAAGCTATCAACACTTCTCTGATTGATTGGTCGCGGGCACAGTTTGCCCTGACGGCTATCTACCATTGGCTCTTTGTGCCGCTCACATTGGGGCTGGGCATTGTGCAGGCCATTATGGAAACTGTGTACTACAAAACGGGCGACGACTTCTGGAAAAAAACCGCCCAATTCTGGATGAAAATCTTCGGCATCAACTTCGCTATTGGCGTGGCCACCGGCCTGATTTTGGAATTTGAGTTCGGCACCAACTGGTCGAACTACAGTTGGTTTGTAGGCGATATTTTCGGTGCACCCCTGGCGATTGAAGGCATCGTGGCATTTTTCATGGAAGCCACTTTCATCGCGGTAATGTTCTTCGGATGGAACAAAGTGAGTAAGGGGTTTCACCTCGCTTCCACATGGCTCACTATTTTGGGCGCTACCATTTCCGCATTTTGGATATTGGTGGCCAACGCATGGATGCAATATCCCGCCGGCATGCAATTCAACCCTGATACCGTGCGCAACGAAATGGCAAGTTTTTGGGAGGTTGCGCTCTCGCCGGTGGCGCTCAATAAATTTTTCCATACCGTCCTGTCGGGGTGGATTATCGGCGCCATGTTTGTGGTGGGCGTTGCGAGTTGGTTTCTGCTGAAAAAACGGGAAACGAAATTTGCGTTGGCAAGTGTAAAAATCGGCGCTATTTTCGGCGTAGTTGCCTGCGTGTTGTCCATCTGGACGGGCGATGGCTCGGCGCATCAGGTGGCACAGCGGCAACCGATGAAACTTGCGGCTATGGAGGGCTTGTATGAAGGGCGTGAAGGGGTAGGATTGGTGGCTATCGGCCTGCTGAATCCCGCCAAAACACAGCATGACGATAACGAAGATCCGTTCCTTTTTAAAATAGAATTTCCCAAACTGCTTTCGTTTTTTGCCGAACGCAATCTAAATGCTTACGTTCCGGGAATTACCGACATCATTAAAGGCGGCTACCGGCAAAAGGACGGAACAGTAGCGCTATCGGCTGAGGAAAAAATATCACGTGGCAAACTCGCCATTCAAGCACTGGCCGACTACCGCGTCGCGAAGAACGACAGCCTCAAACAGCAAGCCCGCGCCACGCTTGACGAACATTTTCAATATTTCGGTTATGGCTACATTAAAAAAACATCGGATTTAATTCCATCGGTGGGCCTGACGTTTTATACTTTTCACCTCATGGTTATCCTCGGCGGCTTTTTGCTGTTGTTATTTGCCGTGGCGACTTATTTGTCGTGCAAAAATAAATTTGAAAACAAACGCTGGTTACAGTGGACTTGCCTTCTTTCTATTTTCCTTGCCATCATCGCCGGACAGGCCGGATGGGTGGTAGCCGAAGTGGGGCGCCAGCCGTGGGCTATTCAGGATATTTTGCCGGTGTCGGCAGCCATCTCCAACCTGTCGGCGTCGTCGGTACAAATCACTTTCTTCGTTTTCCTCGCCTTGTTCACTGTGCTGCTCATTGCCGAGTTGAAGATTATGACTAATGCAATAAAAAAAGGACCACAAATTAATTAAATAATAAAATTATGAATACCTATATACTTTTACAACATTATTGGTGGTTTTTGGTAGCCTTATTGGGCGCGCTTTTGGTGTTCCTGCTATTTGTGCAGGGCGGACAATCGCTGTTGTTTACCATCGGGAAAAACCCGCTGCAACAAAAAATGTTGCTGAATGCTACCGGCCGCAAATGGGAATTTACGTTCACAACGTTGGTTACGTTTGGCGGTGCGTTCTTCGCCTCGTTCCCGCTGTTTTACTCCACAAGTTTTGGCGGCGCCTACTGGGTGTGGGCTTTAATATTGCTCTGTTTTGTGCTGCAAGCCGTGTCCTACGAATATCAGGCAAAGAAAGGAAATCTTTTGGGAAAGAAAACGTATCAGATATTTCTGCTGCTGAACGGCATACTTGGCCCGGTGCTGTTGGGCACCGCAGTGGGTACATTTTTCAACGGAGCGGAATTTGTAGTGAACAAACAACAACTCGTTGAGGTCTTAAATCCTGTTATTTCGTCGTGGGCTACCCCTTGGCACGGGCTCGAAGCCGCATTGGTGGGGTGGAATGTATGCCTCGGGCTGGCGGTACTTTTCCTGTCGCGCGTACTGGCCTCGCTCTACTTCGTCAATAACATTGATGATGCGGAAATACAAGGCCGGTCGCGCAAACAACTGCGCTGGGACACGGTTTTGTTTCTGGTGTTCTTCCTTACTTTCCTCGTGCACCTGTTGTTGCAAGACGGATTTGCCGTACATCCCGAAACCAAAGAGGTGTTTTTGCAGCCCTATAAATATTTCTCTAATTTCATTGAAATGCCTGCGGTGCTTGCCGTATTGTTGGTTGGTGTGGTTGGCGTGTTGTTCGGTATAGGGAAAACTATTTTTTGCGAAAAGTGGAACAAGGGTATTTGGTTTGCCGGGGCAGGAACGGTGCTCACCGTGCTGGCGCTCTTGCTGTGCGCCGGGTGGAACAATACCGCCTATTATCCTTCGTTGCACGATTTGCAAAGTTCGCTGACTATTGAAAACAGTTGTTCCAGCTTCTTTACGTTGAAAACAATGAGCTACGTGTCGATACTTATTCCGTTTGTACTGGCCTACATTGTGTATGCGTGGAGAGCGTTAGACCTGCATAAAATCAACAAAGAGTCAATGAAAGACGACAAACACCTGTATTGATTTTCATTCCTCGCATTTGATTTGAATTTTTGAGGGGATGGCGCCGTTTTTAAACACCCAGTAGCGCTGCAATACATAGTTAAAACACAGGGAAACGACGATGTCGGTTATGATGCGGCTTATTTTGTAGTCAATATGAGCAAAAGTTGTAATACAAAAGGTGCCTACAACTTTCAAGATAATACTGCTTATGACTACCAGAAAGAAGCGCCATAATTGCTGCGGAAGCGAAAATCTGTAGCCAATTTCTTTGGAATAAAAAGACCATTTCTTGTTCAATGAGAAATTGACAACGGCGCCCAACACACAACTAATAGCGATAGACAAGGGGTAATATACGCCAATCAGTTCTGTGAGAAAAATCATGATAAAATAGTCGCACATTCCGCCTGTGAAGGCAGAAAATTGCGCTTTGACAAAGACTTTCAACTGTCTTAACATATTTTTCAATGTGTTTTATCTGTCTGTTCGTTTTTATCGCGCCGGTCGGCCATTCTCAATAATTTGCAGAAATCTATGAGATTAACGACAAGCAGGATGACACAGGACAGTATGCCGGAATATATAATGGAGCCCTTGAAAATAACTTCAAGCAGCAAGAAAAATGAAATGATAATCCGCACTTCGGTGGGACCCAGCAAACCGGAATCAATCGTGTATTCGTTGGTGATTTTATACCGCAGCAAAGCCGTCATCATAGCCCACCCGTAGAGCACCACAAACCCGAAGCCCAGCAGTCCCCACTCGCCGCCCACATAGATGGAGTAGCCTAATGCGATAAAAATATTTGTCAGCCAATCGACCGTATAATCGAGAGAAAATCCGTACCATTTTCGTGGTTTATTGCGGAAATACGCCAACCGGCCGTCGAGCGAGTCGCCAAACCAATTTATGAAAAACCCTAAAATACCCAGCAGCAACAAACTGCGATGAACATAAAGCGCTAAAATAAAACCTGTTGCTGTCACTAAACTGCCTGCCAAGCCAATGAGCGTGAGCATGTCTGAACTCATCCACCGCGGGATATGCTGTACCAAAAAAGCGATAAAACGTTGTTCGGATGTTTTCAAAAGGTTTGTCCTATCCCTGTCTTTGCTAAGTTTTGACAATATTTCATTATCGGTATTCATGGTTTGTTATCTCTTTAAAACATGGGACAATATCAGGATTAAAGTATAACAAAGATAACAATTTATTTTGAAATCTAACAAAGGGGAAAATAAAAACCGCTCACATGACGGAAAACCCTACCGTTGTTTCCGCTGTAAGGCCCGTTCAATAATGGCATGTACTACGTCAATGCCCACTTCATTGTGCCCGCCTTGCGGGATGATGATGTCCGCATAGCGTTTTGTGGGCTCAATGAATTGCAGGTGCATCGGTTTGACCGTTTTTTCGTACCGTTCCAGCACTTTGTATATGTCGCGTCCCCGCTCCATCGTGTCGCGGCAAATCACGCGCCCCAGCCGGTCGTCGGCGTCGGCGTCTACAAATATTTTGATGTCCATCAGCTTGCGCAGTTCGGGATGCGTGAATATCAAAATGCCTTCAATGATCACCACGTGGTGCGGCTCCACGTGTATGGTTTCCTGCGAACGGGTGCACGTGAGATAAGAGTATATCGGTTGCTCGATACTCTTTCCTGCTTTCAGCATTTTGACGTCTTTTATCAACAAATTAAAGTCGAGCGAATCGGGATGGTCAAAATTTAACGTGAACCGGTCTTCCAACGGAAGATGACTGCTGTCCTTATAGTAAGAATCCTGCGGTAAAATAATCACTTGCTCCGGAAGTAATAATTCGGAAATTCGGCGGACTACGGTTGTTTTTCCCGAGCCTGTGCCTTCTGCAATACCAATAATTAACATAGGTTGCAAAATAATTTTGGACGATAAAGATACGGAAATATTTGTGAAATACGGCTATTTTTGGTATTTTTGCGGCAAATATAATCATTGTGAATACATTGTATCCATTAAAATTCAAGCCACAACCTAAAGAAACTGTGTGGGGTGGGCATAAATTAAATACGTTATTCCATAAAGATTTCCCGATAGAGAAAAAGATAGGGGAGAGTTGGGAATTGTCGGGCGTGCAAAAAAATCTTTCGGTGGTTACCAATGGCTATTTGAAGGGGAATAATATTGAAGAACTGGCGGAAATTTACATGAACGAATTATTGGGCGACAAGGTGTATGAACAGTTCAACATGGAATTTCCTTTGCTCATTAAATTTATTGATGCGTCCGACACGCTTTCGGTGCAAGTGCATCCCGGTGATGCGGTGGCGGCCGAACGCCACAACGCGTATGGCAAAACGGAAATGTGGGTGGTGCTGGCTGCCGAGCCCGGCGCGGGGCTGTACGTAGGGTTTAAGGA
>JAIRLC010000102.1 GCA_031259645.1 Prevotellaceae bacterium
GACAATCCGAGCAGGCGGATTTGGCGTGCGCCGCTCACCGCGTCGCTGTAGCCTACGCTGATGCTGGCGTTGTTCTCAAAGCTTTCGGCCAGGTTGCAGCAGGCCATTTTCTTCAGCCCCGCGCCGGTGATGAGTTCTGTTTTTATGGGTTGCAGCGTCGAGATGTAGTTGGTTTGACTGCTGCCGTAGAAAACCACTTCGTCAAACTCGTGTACCTTTGTGGTATCCAAGTGGGCGTGCGTGTCGTGCTGGGCGAACGCAGAAGAAATAAAAATAGAAAATAAGAATAATAAATAAATTTTTTTCATCGTACAATAATTTTATAAGATTAATAAATAAAAACGGTTAATTTTTATTTACAATCCTATAAACGTAATTGCGACAGACGATAAATGTTGGGAAGCGTATTAGATGTAAGCGGTGGCGGGCTATGGTTAGACGCCATAACCGGTACCGCGTGCGGCAGTTCCGTCGCTATGGCCGGAACAAACAGCCACGTAAAATATTCCGTAATGTTTTTGGACAACGACTTTGCGCTGTGGGTTTCCTGATCCACCTTCAGGACTTGGTAGGCAACATCGCAGCAGCTTTCTTCCGTGCTGCATGTGTGATTTTCGCTGCTACAGCAACTGTCTTCCTCGCCGGCGCATGATGACGGTTGTTCATGCTTGTGCCCGCAAAGGCAGGTTTCATGCACGAACAGCATTATGCGTTGTTCGCCGCTGTGTTGGCAGGTATGCACGCTCACGCCCACAACGCTCATCGTGTAAACAAGCGCCACGCAGGTGGAAAGTATATAGATGCCAAACTTTTTCATACCACAAAGATATAAAAAGATTTCAATATTCAAAAATTCCAAGATTTAAATCTTAAACCGGGATATTCAGCATTACGGTGAATTTCCCTTGTTCCGCTTTTGTTTCCATGCCGGCGGCGGTGCCGTAGGCCAAATGGAGCCGTTCTTTAATGTTCTGCAAGCCGGCGCCCGCGCCTTTCTTTTTCAGTGGGTTTCCGGCGTCGTAATCGTTGCTTATCGCGATGCACAACATTTGCCTGTTTTTGGTTATCGTGGTGGTGATATGCACGGTTTCGAGGCTTTCATACACGCCGTATTTAATGGCGTTTTCAAACAGCGGTTGCAGCAGCATGGCCGGAATTTCTATGGAGAGGCAGCCGGGGTCAATGTGCGGCTCATAAATCAGCTTGTCGCCGAAGCGCAGTTTTTCAATGGCTAAATACCGCTCAATGTTTTCCATCTCCTCCTGCAAACTGGCATACGTGCGGTTTCTTGATAATACGGCGTAGTGCAGGTAATCCGACAGGGCTACCAGCATCTTTTGCGCCTGCGCGGGATTTTTCACAATTGTGGCGTTGACGGAATTCAGTCCGTTGAATAAAAAGTGCGGGTTGATTTGCGATTTCAGCAGGTTCAGTTCGCCGTCTTTCAGCAGTTGGGTTAGCCTTATTTCGTTGTTCGCTTTTTCGTGCAGCTGTATGACGAACGTGTAGAGGCGGTACATTAAAACGGCCAGTATGTACAGCAGAAACCCCTCGATGCCCTTCCACCACAGCGATGCTTGCAGGAAATGGAGGTAGGTGTCGATTTCCGAAATAAACAACCACAAGATGAAATAGCTTGAGGTGAGCCAGACGGAAACCACCAAACAGCCCAGCAGGAAATAGGTGGCGAGGTGGTAGTGCCATGTTTTGCGTCGCCATGTGTTGAAGCGTACGGCATACCACAGCGGAATGATGTAACAGGCAAAAAGGCTATTGAATACTGACGTATCGAGTAACGTATATTCAAAAGGCAATTCGGAAAATAGTTGTAAAATGAAAATCTGAATACCGCCCAACAACAGCCAGACGTAAGCATACAGCAGTTTTGACTGGTAGCTCCGGAATATCGGGTTCCTGTTGTTCATTCCTCTTATTTTTTAATGGGACTGAAAGCGCCGGTGGGGCACAGCTCGACGCATTGCAAGCACCCGATGCACCGGTCGGGATAATTAATCTGCACATGCCGGTGCCATAACACGCCTGTCCGGCCAATCACTTCGGGACAGTTGGCTTCGCACCTCCAGCAGGCTTTGCACTTGTGGGTGTTGAGGCGGACGAAATCTGTTTGTTGATGATGTGTTGTCTTCATATCAGGTTCTCTTCACTTGCTTTTAATTTCACCGCCGCCGAATATCGCCGAAGCAATAATGACTAACATTCGTTTCTCGTCCACCTCAAACGTGGCGGGCAGACGATGGTCTTCAATCTGTCCGAATACCATCTCTTGTTGAATGGTTACTTTCCAGTGTGCCGGAATATATAAGGTTATGCCGCCGAAAACCACCGACACGTCTAACGTATTGACGCCTTCTGCAAGTTGCGCATTGGTCAGGTCGATTTCCGTACCGCCGAATACACAGTTCACTTCGCCGCCCTTGAAGCTTTGGGAGTTTATTTTTTCGTTACTTCCACCGAAAATGCAATTGTGTTTAATATAGTCGTGGTTGTTTTCCCTGAACCGCTCATGCTGCGCCTTGAAGTGCTGTTCAAATGCGAACGCTCTTTCAAAATGGCGGCGGCAGTGTGCGTGTTGGCGCCGGTGTCCGAATATCGCATGATAAAGAATGAGTGTGCCGGCAATGATGAGGACTGCCGCCCAGCCGTTGCCTTGCAGGAACGACAGCGCCTCAATGCCGAACTTGGGCAGGATAAAATAGCCGCCTGCCAATGTTAGCGCAACGCCGTGACCTCGTTTGTGGCGCGAGAACAATAGGACAACGCCAATGGCAATAAGTAGCATTTGCCATGAAAATACAATGGATTTATAGGCCACAGGTAATACGCCTGTGTTAAAGGCAACCAGCAGCGCTCCCGCTGTTATGGCCAACAGGCCGGTGATAAATTTGGCAATTCTTGATGTTCCGTGCGGTCTCATAGCTTTTTTGGTCGCAAAGTTATGATATATTGCCGCCCGCATCAATAATAATTCTGTGAATACGGCGTCTTTCCCGACAAAATGCCGGTTTTCCCCGATGAAATGCCGGATATTTTATATTTTTGTCTTGGAAAACTTGTTTTTATCCTGTAAATTTGCTTC
>JAIRLC010000156.1 GCA_031259645.1 Prevotellaceae bacterium
CTGTTTGGCCTCCGGAGAATCTTCGCCAAAGCGTGCTGCGGCGTATTCGGTCATGCCGAATTGATTGGTGGACACAGACACCAGCCAATTCATCTTGTCGCCGCGGTGTATGTTGAGGATTTGGCACACCGGCCCTAATCCATGGGTGGGGTAAGGGTTTCCTGTGTGTGTGCTGTTGTACTGCTTGCGCCAAAAGTTCCAGTAGCCGGCTAATTGAGGTGTTTTCGTTTCTTTATTAACGGCGCCAACGCCGGGCTCGTAGCTTTCGGTTTGCGACAAGCGGTTGTTAAAATTTTCCTCCCGCAAGTCATGAATGTAGGCGCCTTCCACATGCACAATTTCTCCGAATACGCCGGCCTGTGCCATGTTTAGTGTGGCCATTTCAAATTTATCGTAACAGCAATTTTCGAGCATCATGCAATGCCGGCGGTTTTTTTCGGCCGTATTCACCAATTGCCAACACTCCTCTACAGTAGTGGCAGCGGGCACTTCTATCGCTACATGTTTGCCGTGTTCCATCGCATACACAGCCATGGGCGTGTGGGTAAGCCAGTCGGTGCAGATATACACAAGGTCTATATCATCCCGTTCGCAGAGCACCTTCCAGCCGTCGGTTCCCGTGTATTCAGCGGCTTCAGGCCGCCCGGCCGCTGTAATATTTTTACGCACCCGTTCGAGGTTATAGGGCTCAAGGTCGCATATTGCCTTTATTTCCGTGCCTTCAATGGCCATCATGCGAGTCACTGCACCGGGACCGCGCATACCGAGGCCTATGAAACCTATCCGCACTATCGGCAAGGGGGCGCACCGAAGCTGCAGCACATCGGTTTGCCCGGCCTCACGAGCGGGCACAGGGGTTGTAAGTAATGATTGTTTGTTGTGACAGGCTACGAGCATTGCACAACAACATACAAGCATGGCGAATGTAATTAAACGGGTCTTCATTTCAGTCATATTGTTTTTTAGTTTAAAGATAAAGTCAACGCACAAATATACAAATTTCTTTGGATTTATCATTTTGAAAAATACTCAATAAGGCGAGTAAAAATACTCAGCTTATTGAGTAAAATTTTAATTAGCATTAAAACAGGCCTATAGGGTCTATTTTTAGAAACTCCTCATAAGGAATACCTCCTGTACCTACCAGTAGAAGTTTATTGGGTCGGAATTTTTCATGGAACACCTTCATGCCGGAAGTTCCTCCTCTTGCACCGCTTTTTACCTCCAGCCCGATTGTCTTTCCCTCTTTTTCCAAAATAAAATCCACTTCACTCCCTCCTTCCCGCCAATAACCTACGTTGTATTTTCCGGTTACCGCGTGATTAATGAGGTGTGCGCCTACAGCCGATTCAACCAGCCTGCCCCATTTTTCAGGGCTCGCCACTAAGTTTTTGAACGTATTGTTCATTTGCGCGCTGAGTAAGGCGTTGTTATATACTTGAAACTTAGGACTCGACGAGCGTTTCCGTATAATGTCCCCGGTATATTTTTCCAATCCGCCCAAAAGCCAACATTCCGACAACAACTGTAGATAATGGGCCAACGTGGTGCTGTTCCCTGCGTCCAGCAATTGCCCCATGATTTTAGTGAACGACAAAATCTGCCCGGAATAAAGCGTGCCCAATTCGAACAACCGTTTGAGCAAAGCCGGCTTGTCAATCCGTGTGAGCATGATGATGTCTTTTGAAATGCTGGTTTCAATCAACGCATCTTTGATGTAGTTTTTCCAACGGTTTTCATCGTTGATAAGCGATACGGTGCCCGGATAACCCCCATAGTAAATATATTGCGCTGCACTCCATCCAAAGGCGTCTTGCATTTCGGCCAGCGACCAGTGCCCAAGATAATTTGTTTCGAAGCGTCCGGCCATCGATTCCGTGAGCCCTTTTTGCAGCAACATGCGCGACGAGCCCAGCAACACCACTTTAATGTTGATGTTTTCGCGCGTGTCCTGGTCCCATTCCCGCTTGATGTACTCGCTCCAATTTTCGATTTTTTGGATTTCGTCAATAATCAACAGGAACTCTTGAGCCTCGGCGGCTTTCATTAATATCCGCGCCCTTTCCCAAACCTGCGATATCCACAGTGATTGGTTTACGACTACCGCATCGGCCGTTTCGTACAAATTGGGCAGGCGTGTCTGCTTCAATAGTTGGGTGACCATGGTGGTTTTTCCTACCTGACGAGGCCCAAAAATCACTTGGATAAAGGATCTTGGCTCCAAGATTCTTTTTGTAAGTGTCTTTAAATAAGTTCTTTTATACATATTCTTTAAATTTACTCAATAGTCTGAGTATTTTTACTCAATATCACGCGCAAATATACGCAATAAGTTGAATAAATTTACTCAATAACCTGAGTATTTTTACTCAATTCATTGAGTAAATTCATAATTATTTCAAAATCAATAAAATAAAATAACAAAAAGGTGGTAAAAATAACAGGGCTACACAATTTAACGCAGGCAAGTGTTTCCTAAGCAAACGAACTGCCCATAATATCCAAAAGCTCCGTCGTGATGTTTTGTTGGCGCACCTTATTATAAGTAAGGCGCAATTCGTCCAACAATTCATTCGCATTTTCACTGGCTAATTGCATGGCGATAGTGCGTGCTGCGAATTCTGATGTCTGGTGATCAATGAAAGTGGTATAAAGCATTGCATGGAGCAATAGTGGTAACGATTTTTCTAAAATGACCTGTAAGGATGGTTCTAAAATGTAGTTTGAAGATGTGTTGCCGGCCGCGCTGTTGGCCGGAAAGCGATAGGGCAGGAATGTCTTGTGTTGTATGTTTTGGGTACCGATACTCTTGAAATGATAAGAAACCAGTTCGATTTTTTTGACTTTTTTCGAGATGTATAAATCCATAAGTGTGGCCGCCAATTGTGCGATGTCTTCAAAAGAAGGTTTGTTCACCAAGTGATCGAAATGACAGGCGGCCTCGTGCCCTGATTGAAGCAAAACCTTTCGCGCTTTGTTGCCAACGGGAATTAACATCAAGGTTTCATTCGGGTACAAGTTTTTGAACGTGTGTATTTCTTTTTCCATTTTCGCATTAAACGACCCATTCATGCCGGAGTTAGAAGAAAGAATGACGATAGCCACCGCCCCCGAATCCCGCACCTCAGTTAGTGGCGTGTGGTATTCGCTGTCGGCGTCAATCATTCCGCTGAGCGAGGCTTGCAACGCTTGGTTATAGTATTGCGCATGCTTCAGCACAGTTTGCGCACGGTGCAATTGTGCCGATGCGATCATCTGCCGCGCTTCCGTTATTTTCTTGGTGCTTTGAACCGAAGCAATACGTGTTTTTACCTCTTTTAATGAAGCCATGGTCTTATGCTGTGAATTGTTTTGCTATCGACTTGGCCAAGTCTTTGATATATGTTTCTATTTTGTCATTGATAATTCCTTTCTCAAGCGGAACAATCACCTTTTGTTCATACACCAGCCGCAATTCTTTCCGGAATGCTTTTTCAAATTCGTTAATTTTATCTAACGGTATATCCCTTAACAGGCCGTGCGTGCCGCAGTACAGGATGGCAATTTGCTCACCTGTGGGCAACGGTTGGTATTGCGGTTGCGTGAGCAGTCGCGTGTTCTTCCTCCCTTTGTCAATCACTTGCGCTGTGACGGTGTCCATATCTCCGCCGAGCTTTGTGAAAGCTTCCAGTTCGCGGTATTGCGCCTGGTCTATTTTCAACGTTCCCGCCACTTTTTTCATGGATTTGAGTTGGGCGTTTCCGCCTACCCGCGACACCGAAATGCCAATGTTGATGGCCGGTCGCGACCCCTGGTTAAATAAATCCGTGTCGAGGAATATTTGCCCGTCGGTGATGGAGATGACGTTCGTGGGAATGTAGGCCGACACGTCGCCTGCTTGCGTTTCGATGATGGGGAGTGCGGTAAGCGAGCCGCCGCCACGCACCTTGCCTTTCAGGCTTTCGGGCAAGTCGTTCATCCGGGCTGCAATTTCATCCTGATTGATAATTTTCGCAGCGCGTTCCAACAAGCGGGAATGAAGGTAGAAGATGTCGCCCGGGTAGGCCTCTCTGCCCGAAGGCCGGCGCAAAATTAGCGACACTTCGCGGTAGGCTACGGCTTGTTTCGACAAATCATCGTATATCACCAATGCATGGCGTCCGGTGTCGCGGAAATATTCGCCGATGGCGGCGCCCACAAACGGTGCAAAGTATT
>JAIRLC010000015.1 GCA_031259645.1 Prevotellaceae bacterium
GTATCCGAAAATTATGAATTGATCGGATTAGGGCTTGGCGCGCCCAACGCCAATTATTATACCGGGAATATTGAATTTGCGGTGAATTTATTGTGGACGGGCGTGTTGCCCATTGCGCAAAAACTCAAAGAGCATTTCGCGGGCTTGCCGGTTGTGATTACCAACGACGCCAACGCCGCAGCCATTGGCGAGATGGTATACGGAGGCGCCAAAGGGATGGCGGATTTTGTAGTGGTTACCCTTGGAACCGGCTTGGGAAGCGGCATTGTGGCGGGCGGCGAATTGCTGTACGGCCATGATGGTTTTGCCGGTGAGCTGGGACACATTATCGTCACCCCCGACGGACGCGAATGTGGATGCGGCCGGAAAGGGTGTCTTGAAACGTATGCCTCAGCCTCCGGGATTATACGCACGGTGTATAAACTGCTGGCCGACCATCGCGGCGACAGTGAATTGAAAAGCATCAGCTTTAATGAACTTTCGGCCGACATGATTACCAAAGCGGCCATTAACCGCGACCCTATTGCGATAGAAGCCTTTGCCCACACCGGCCGTTTATTGGGCCTTGCCCTGGCCAACATGATAACCATTACGTCGCCCGAAGCCATTTTCCTCTTTGGCGGCTTGGCCAAGGCCGGAAAATATATTTTTGACCCGGTGAAAGAACACATGGAAGAAAATTTGCTTAAATTTTGGAAGGGGAAAGTGAAATTGTTGCCCTCGGGATTGAACGACGAAACAAATGCAGCCGTGCTGGGCTCTGCGGCATTGGCCTGGAAAGAAATTAAAAAGAAAAAATAATTTATATCATGACTCGCTATTTTATACGTGCACTTAAATCAATAATACTGTTTTTTGTGTTGGCCGTTTTGGTTTTTGTAATCAGTTTCGTATTGGGTAATTCGTCCGACAATCCCATTGCGTTTAAAGACTTGCTGCAGGGGAGCGATCTTTTCCACCTTGCTATTTTTGGGGTGGTTTTTGGATTGGTCTATCCGCTTTTCGGATATGTAAAACGGAAAGTTTATATCAACCATTCGTTCGATGAGGAAAAGCAAGAGATTATTCGCCTGTTCGCCGACGTGCGCTTTGAACTGTTGTCGGATGAAGACAAAAAAATAATTTTCCGGCATAAAAATCCGGTGGCGCGCTTCATGCGTTTATATGAAGGCAGTATTGAAGTTGATTATTCGGAAAATCCTGTCATACTGAGCGGCCTTCGCCGCGATGTGGATCGTCTGGCACGCCGGATACAACAATTGATGCAAAAAGAAACGGAATAGTAACATATTACAGCCTAAACCGCACCTTTAGCTGTACAATTTCCGAACGGGTGCCAAGGCGAACCGGCGGCCCCCAAGTACCTGCGCCCTGCGACACATAAAAATGCGTACGCCCTTTTTGGCGATAACCCCAATCCAATTCGTAAATACGTTTGGTGAGCATGCTGAACGGCCATAACTGCCCGCGGTGCGTATGCCCCGACACCTGTAAGTCAATTCCCGCTTCCACTGCCTCGTTCAAACCCACGGGCTGGTGGTCTAATAGAAACACCGGCTTTTCCTTGTCCAAAGCCGTTTCCAATAAATCCCGCAATGATTTTCGCATTACACCATTTCGTTCGCCGCTCCGGTCCAATCGCCCTGCGATATAAAAACTACTGTCAATCAACACCACTTCATCCAACAACACCTGCACGCGGTGCACGCTCAAATATTCCACAGCACGCGAAAGGTTACCATAACTTTCATGGTTTCCGGGCGCAAAGTACACCCCGAGCGGCGCCTTTATTTCCGCCAAAATATCGCCGAGTTTCTTGCGCGCCACCGATGCCGGATTATCATCAAACACGTCGCCCGGCAACAACACAATGTCGGGCTGTAAATCATTTATTGTGTTTACCCAGCGCTGTAAGGCGCCGCGTCCGTTAATGCATCCCAAATGCAGGTCGCTGGCCATCACAATATTCAGGCTGCTGCGTCCTGCCACGTGCTTGTTAATTTCAATGTTTACCGTATTCACTATGGGGCGCGTGGCATTATAATATCCCACCGAAAGCAATGTAAGCGCGCCAACTGCCAGTAAACAAAAAAGAGCAAATTTTATCATACTGTAATGGGCATACAACCACACCGGTTTTCCTCCGAACCCTCGCAATATGACACGCACAAAATCTATCAGGGCTACCGAAAGGAACAAATACAATAATGCCGCAAGCCAAAATGAGCCGAGCAACCAAAAAAAGTCGATGACAGGATCGTCGAATGACCGTTTTAAAAATTGTGCGCCAATAAATGAAAAAACCAGCAAAGGCACTACGGTTGCATAAATCCAACGATAACGCATCCCTATTTCCATCGCTTGCCAACCACGCACAAACACATACACATTGATCAGCAAATAAACGCCTAAAATCACGACAAACACGAGCACAAAAGAAGTTTTCACAATGATTTTCTAAAATAGTTATAAATTTTCCAACGCATCTTTCACCTCAGCCAGCAACCATAAAGGGGTTGAGGTAGCCCCACTGATACCCACCCGGTCGCCGGGCACAAACCATTCGGACCGAATTTCTTCGGCATTGCTGATAAAATAAGTACCGGGATTGCTGTCTTTACAAACCTGATATAAAAATTTTCCATTCGAGGAATTTAATCCCGCGACGAATATCACTTTATCAAACCGGCGGCAAAATTCCTGCAAGGCTTGCCGCCGGTGTGTTACCGAACGGCAAATGGTGTTTTTCACTTTCACTTCCACCCCAGCCTGCAACAAAGTATTCACAATACATTGAAACCGGTCAATCGACTGTGTGGTCTGACTGTACAGGGTAAGCTTTTTCGGGAGCGCGTTCAGGTCTAATTCTTCCAATTCATTAAATACCACCAAATCGTTGTTAATGTATCCGGCAATGCCGATGACTTCGGGATGCGTCGCTTTGCCGTACAGGTAAATATGTTCACCGCTACGGTAGGAACGGGCTACCTGTTTCTGTAATTTCACCACAATAGGGCAAGTGGCGTCGATGATTGTGTTTTCGTTTTTTTGCACCGCCGCATAACTGGCCGGCGGCTCACCGTGCGCACGGAACAAAATACGTTTATGGTGCAGATGCGGCAGGCCATCGCGCTGAATGGTTTGCAAACCAAGTGCCTTCAGCCGTTTGTTCTCTTCTTCGTTATGTACTATTTCACCCAAACAGTACAATTCCTCCTTATTGTGTAACGTTTCTTCCGCTTTCTTGATGGCATTGATCACGCCAAAACAAAAACCCGCTGAAGGATCCGTTTCCACATGCAAATTAAATCTTCTCATTTGGAAGACAAAAATAGGAATTTATTTCATTTTTTCTTATCTTTGTGAAATAAACTGTGAAAATCCACCACTTAAAGCAGCAGCATGAAATTAAAAGAATGGAATAAGGACGACCGTCCCCGCGAAAAATTAGCGCTAAAAGGCTCCGTTGCGCTTAGCGACGCTGAACTTATTGCTATTTTATTACGTTCTGGCACTCGTAACCAAACGGTTATCGACCTTGCCCGGCATGTGCTGTCGCTCGCCAACAACAACCTTGCCGAATTAGGAAAAATAGAGCTGAAACAGCTACAACACATCAAAGGCATAGGGCTGGTCAAAGGAATTACATTGCTTTCGGCGCTTGAACTGGGCCGGAGAAGAGCGATTACCCATACGGAAGAACGTCCTGCGATTTATAAGGCTATAGATGCACAAAACATCATGGAGCCGCTGTTGTCGGATCTGACCTATGAGGAATTTTGGGTGCTGGCGCTTAACCAGGCCGGACGGCTGATCGACAAAAAGAAAATAGGCCATGGAGGATTGGCTGCAACACCGGTTGATATTCGCATCGTATTCAAATTTGCGCTCGATAAACTTGCCACCCGGCTGCTTTTAGTGCACAACCACCCCTCCGGCGAAAAATTTCCGAGTAAAGAAGACATAGATCTCACCATGCGCATGCAAAATGCTGGGGATGTGCTAAATATAAAGATTATCGATCACATTATCATTGCTGGAAAAAATTATTTTAGCTTTAACGAAGAGGGGTTATTATAAAAATTCTTATATTTGCTTATTAAAACATTTTTTTATTAAAAACATTTTTAAACCAACGATTATGAAAACAATGAAAAATCTTATCATGATTATTGTTATGGCTGCTATGACCACATTAGTTACATCATGTGGAAGTTCAAAAGTAGCGCCTACGCAGGGGGCTGTGGAAATAGATGTTCCGTGTCAAAATTATTTTTCGGACGCGCAATTTTTCCGTGGCGTGGGCGATGGTAAAAGCCAAGATATGAATACCGCCCGTTTGAAAGCTCATACCAATGCCAGCGCCGAATTGGCTGCCGGCATACAACAGCACATAGGACGTGTGGTAGAAAATTACCGCAAAGAAATGGATGTGGCTAAACAACAACAATTCGGCCAATCTTTTCAGGCAAAAATCAGGACTACCGTAGATCAAGTAGTATCCAACACAGCAGTAGCCTGCACAAAAACACTGCGGGAAAAAGACGGCTCATACAGTGTGTATATGGCGCTGGAAGTGAACAAAGACGAGGTGTTGACCCAAGTCAGCAAAGCCGCCATTGCCGACAAAGAAATTCAATTGTTGTTTGACAGCGAGAGATTCAATCAAACATACAATGAAGAAATGGAAAAATATGCAAAGCAGCGGGAGTAAACATAAAAGGATAAACCTGAAATACTTGTTTGTTTGTGCGGTATTGGTGGCGTGCACTACGGCCTGTACCGCACAAATAAAGGTAATTGAAAAAAGTGCAAAAAAAGCGCCTGCGTGGGTTAATGGTGTCGAAAAAAATTTCCTTATCGTATCAGCCACAGCGCAAAATGTAGAAGCCGCTAAGGAAAAAATACTGAACAGTATTCGCGAACAGGTAGTGCATGCCGTAGCGGTGAATGTGAAATCCTCGGCGGCCATCAATGTGCAGGAAACCGTGCTTGACGGAAAGGTACGCCAATTCCTTGAAACCACCGGCACGACAATCCATACCAAATCGGGAAACGTCCCTTTTCTGAGTGAAATCGCCTTGTCGAATGCCGTTGATTATTATTGGGAAAAACAGCGGGACAAGAAAACAAAAGTGGTTACTGTTGCATATCATGTGAAATATCCGTTTCCTGAAATACAGTTACAACAATTGGTTTTTGAGTTTAAAGAAGCGGATGAAAAAATGACGGCACAATTAACCGGCTTGTGTGAAAGCCTTGACGCCGTAAAGGATATGGAAGAGATAGGCAAGAATATTGTAGCCTTGCAGCAACTCCAAAAAATTTTCGACGACGGGCGCAAAGAACAGGCTGCCGCATGTATCACCAACTACCGTAACCTTTATACCTACGTTTCGCTCGAAGAAAGCGAGCACCACACCGGCCATTTATCCTATCAACTTATGCTGAGCGGAAAACCTGCCGTCACCATACAAAAGCCGCGGGTAAAATCAAATTGCGCCGATAATATCAAAGTCAAATCGCACGACAACGGCGCCACCGACATCAGCTACCAAACGGATGGCTGCTACGCCGATTTGGACAATTATATTGAAGTAACTTATAATTTTGGCGGAAAGAACGTGACGCAAAAATTCTTTTTCACTGTAAAGGAATAATGAAGCCTTGCATCTTGTATGTTTTACTGCTTGGCGTGGTGGTGGCATGTGGAAATCCACCAACGCCAAAGCCCGAAGGATATTTACGGATTGACCTGCCGGATAAACAGTATCGGCTATTCGACAGTGTAGCATTTCCCTACCGGTTCGAATGTCCGGTGTATGCACGTGTGGCGCCCGATGTCACAAGCCACAATCACGAGCCCTACTGGTTGAACATACACCTGCCGGAAAAGGCAACCATACATTTCAGCTATAAAAGAGTAAAGAACAATTTTCCGGAATTGTTGGACGACACCCATAATTTTGTATATCGTCACGTGATTAAAGCCAGCGCGATTACCGAAACGCCCATCCGCGACAGCGAGAAAAAAACCTACGGCATGCTCTATGAAATAAGCGGAGAAGCGGCGTCGTCCGTACAATTCTATGTGACCGACAGCGTTCGTCATTTCGTGCGTGGCGCCCTGTATTTTATGGAAACGCCCAATTACGCTTACCTCGCCCCCATGATTAGCTATTACACGTTGGATATCGAACACCTTATAGAAACACTTCAATGGAAATAACATGGCTGTTTTTAGTATAACTCATCACAAGTGCGGCAGTGTGGTTGCCGTATGGAAAATAGAAGAACCGGAAGAAGAATTGCGGCAACTGTGCGCCATACCGCATAATGAACTGGAAGAGATGAACTACATTTCAAGTCCGCAACGGCGCATTGAACGGCTTGCCGTAAGGGCGTTGCTCAATAATGTGCTGGGCGAAAAAATATACCTCGGCTATCACGATAATGGGCGTCCGTTCTTACAAAACAATGTAGCCAACATCAGCATCACGCACACCAAACATTTTGCGGCCATCATTTACAACCCATCGCTCGACGTGGGCATCGACATGGAATCCCTCGCCCGCAATTTCACTGCCGTAGAGCAAAAGGCCCTGTCGGACAAAGAACGCGATTATCTTTCCGACAAACACCGCCACACGCAACTCTGCTTGATCTGGAGCGCAAAAGAAGCCCTGTACAAACGGTTTAGCGACAACGGCATTGATTTCGCTACACAAATGTTTATCGAAAAATTTACGCCTAAAAAAGAAGGCAAGCTCACCGCCACGTACACCGACAGCGAAGGAGAAGAAACAGAACTAACCCTGCACTACGAACTCATAGAAGACCACGTGTTGGTGTGGGTGGTTGGGTAAGAATTAAGAACTCCGCATGTTCCTGACTTTACCATATCATTTTTGATGTAGTAAGCGGCAGGAAAGTTGTTGTTTAGTTGCCCCACGGGAAAAAAGTGTATCCTACGGTAACAGCAAATTCGCTTGTCTTGCCGTATTGCATCCCTATGTCTAAGCTTCCCGGGCCGACATAGCAACTGATACCCCACAGTAGCATTGATGTCCAATAAGTATTTTCGATGTATTCTTGGCCATTATCATAACCTGTATAAACTAATGATAAACCTGCGCCGATATATGGACTGATTTTATACTTTTTAATGGGATAATAAACCTTTGACAATATTCCCGATTCCGATGTGGCGCCTGTTTCCGATACGCTAAGAGTTTCGGACAACGCCAAATCCCAACAATCTTTTAACAGGAAAAAACCTATGCGGGCGCTCGACATCAGGCTGAAAGTTTCCGAATTAAAATTGGATTGTCCGCCAAAATAGAAGAACCACGGATGTTTAATTAATTTCTGCGATTCCCTCTTTACGCTTTTCAAATTGTTGCTGTTCATGTCAAGGGTATCTAACAGCTTGACGGTTTGGGTAGCGTCTTTTCCCCATATTTCCCGCTTGTGCCCGTAGCTTACATACGCTACTTTTTTGTTCCGCATGGACAGTATGTTATCTATCACAAACGATTTGCTTTGCCAC